>JAKANW010000142.1 GCA_021823555.1 Chloroflexota bacterium | reverse complement strand
TGATGAACCTGATTGGTTGGATTTCATGGATATGCTGGCAGGACAGGCCGCGATTGCAATTGATAGCGGACTATTGTTCCGCAATTTTGAAAATACGAACAATGCTTTGCTTCTGGCCTATGATTCCACCATTGAAGGATGGTCGCGCGCATTGGAATTGCGTGATAAGGAGACCCAGGGGCATACCCACCGCGTAACGGAGCTAACTCTCCAGTTGGCGCACAGGCTTGGGATCGAGGATCAACACATCGTCCAGATCCGACGCGGAGCTATTCTGCATGACATCGGGAAAATGGCCATCCCCGACCAAATCCTGTTCAAGCCGGGGCCTTTGGATGAATCCGAGTGGAAAATCATGCGCAAGCATACCCTAACTGCAGTTGACCTGCTCAAGCCGATCCCTTATCTTGTTCCTGCCTTGGAAATTCCTCAATACCATCACGAAAAATGGGATGGGACGGGCTATCCATACGGATTGAAAGGTGAGCAAATCCCATTGGCTGCCCGCTTGTTTGCTGTGGTAGATGTGTACGATGCCCTCATCTATGACCGCCCTTATCGGAAGGCCTGGTCACACCAAAAAGCGTTGGAACATATCCTGAGCGAATCAGGAGGGCATTTTGATCCGAAGATCGTTGAAATTTTCTTGAACGTTCTTGAAAACTAGAATGGCGATGCAAGGGGGTCACTGCTGTGCAAAGCCTGCCAACTCAATAAGAAACCTGCGGCTGATAAAGAAAGCGCGAAGAATTCCGAAATCCAATTCTTGATGAAGTTTGGGATCAAAAATAAAAACCCTCCGACAAGGGAGGATTTTTTGTGAGCGCGGAGAGATTCGAACTCTCAACCAATGGCTTAAAAGGCCACTGCTCTGCCATTGAGCTACGCGCCCGCTACTTGTCCTGGCGGAAAGGGCGGACTGCATTCTATCACGCCCTTAAAGGCTCGTCAACGTAATATCAACCGAATTGACTTCGTCTATAATGCACATGGAGGTACGATGGCAGAGATGCAATATGTAACCGAAGCAGATTTTCAGAGTGAGGTGTTGAGCGCACCCGAGCCGGTGTTGGTGGATTTTACCGCTGTCTGGTGCCAACCCTGCAAAATGTTGGAGCCGATTGTCAAGCAGTTGGCGGAAGATTGGAAAGGCAAAGTGAAGGTTGTCAAACTGGATGCTGACCAGAACCCAAACATCATGGTTCAGTACGGTGTGATGGGGATTCCTACGCTCATGCTCTTCAAAGGTGGACAGATCAAGGAACGACTGGTCGGCTATCAGAGCAAAGACAAATTGGTCGGAAAACTTTCCCATCACATCTAACAAGACGGGCCTGGACGGCCCGTTTTGTTATGCTCGCAATCTTTTATCGAGTTCGGAGAGGTCAACGCGCGCAGTCATGTCCAGGCTGAGCGGCGTCACAGAGACCAGGCGTTTGCGGCGCATTGCATAGACATCCGTGTCTTTGTCTTCGCTATCGAGCGAGGCGGCCTCCCTGTAGTTGATCGTGCCGGGCAAATCCCAGGACTTGCGCTCGGCAGGAACAGGTTCGTAGTAACGCTGGCGTGACAGGCGCGTCACCACCCACTCGGTAGCCGGGGTGGCATCCGAGGGCACATCTACTTTAAGCAGATTAATCTCCCCGGAGGTATCCCGCTTCTCCAGCGTTAGGCGGGCAAATAGTTTTGTGAAATATGCAGCAGCGGTGAAATCCACTTCATCGGAATAACTAAGATGATATCGCTGGTCAGCTTCAAGTGACACGGCCAGGGCCGGGTATCCGAGCGCAGCCGCTTCCATCGCTGCACCCACCGTACCTGAGATTGTGACGCCCAGACCAACATTCTCGCCATAATTGATGCCCGAAACGACCAAGTCCGGCTTGTGTGGCATGATCTCCAGGACGCCATGCAACACGGCCTGGGCCGGCGACCCGCCCACTGCATAGACGGTCCATTCCTGACCGTTGACCTGTACCCGCTCCTCGTGGATGATCCCATCTGACGTGCTGGGCAGGCTGCGCCCCATGCCCGAGGATTGATCACGCGGCGCAGCCACGGTGACAAACCCAAGGTCCGAGAGAGAACGAGCAGCGGCCCACAGCCCGGGGGAACGAATCCCATCATCATTGACCAATAGGATATTGAGTCGTTTTCTCATGGTATGTCCATCAAACGAAAAGAGCGGGAAACCCGCTCCTTTGAAGTGGCGCCCTCGGCGCGACTCGAACACGCGACCTATTGCTCCGCAAGCAAGCGCTCTAATCCACTGAGCTACGAGGGCTTAACAGCGGGGGGTATTCTAATCTAGAATCAAAACAGGGTCAAGGTGCTTGACTGGCTTCCGGCCTCACAGTAAAATCAGAAGACTTGCGGGAGTCGCCAAGTGGTAAGGCGTCAGCCTTCCAAGCTGATATTCGCGGGTTCGAGTCCCGTCTCCCGCTCTAACTCGGTGTCCAGTGATCAGTAACCAGTAATCGGACTGGCAACTGATCGCTGGTTACTGCCTACTAAAATGGGCCCATGGCGCAGTGGTTAGCGCAGGCGACTCATAATCGCTTGGTCGCAGGTTCGAATCCTGCTGGGCCCACAGCAACAGAAGATGCCTTCACAGGCGTCTTTTTTGTCGATGCAGGGTTACTATGAATATCCTTGCCTTGGAGATTCCGATGAACAACATCCTCGCCACCATCATCACCTTTGCCGTTGCACTTGGCTTCTTGCGTCTCATGGATTTCTTTGCCCACCACGGCTGGATCGAGCCGCGTCTCAGCCGCAAGTTGATCCACATTGGCACCGGTCCCGTCTTCGTTTTGTGCTGGCTGCTCTTCAGCGATACGCCGGACGCCCGCTGGCTGGCAGCGCTGGTACCGCTGGCGATCACGGCCCAATTCGCACTGATCGGCTTGAACGCCATCAAAGACAACGCCTCCGTGAAAGCCATGTCGCGCACAGGCAATCCGAAGGAAATCCTGCGTGGACCATTGTTTTATGGCATCGCCTTCGTGGTATTGACTGTGCTGTATTGGAAGGACTCACCCATTGGCATGACTGCGTTGATGTTGATGTGCGGCGGCGACGGTCTGGCCGACGTGGTCGGACGCCGCGTGCCATCGCCCAGGCTGCCGTGGAGCGAGGAAAAATCTGTCGCCGGGTCACTGAGCGTCTTTGCGGGCGGCTGGCTGATGACAGCTTTTATTCTATTTGTGTACGCTTCCTTCGGAATATTTACAAAACCTTTTGCCAGTTATCTTTTGCCCATCACTATCATTGCGCTGGTGGGAACGTTGGTTGAGTCCCTGCCGTACAAGGACGTGGACAATATCACTGTCACGCTGGCAGCAGTGATCGTGGGGATGTTCGTCTTCTAAAACTGGAAATAAATAAAATCGGGCGAAGACGAGCTGATGTAAAAGATGATGGCGACTGTGGTCACTGCAAAATAAGCAGCCAGCAGCCAGCTATCCTTTGCAAAGCGGTCGAGCGCCCACTTGATGAGCAGGGGCAGGCTATAGAAAAAAGTCATACTGAGGGCGATCAACGCGACCACCAGATCATCTCTCCCTGAGATAAATGGCGAATGGAAGAGTACCTGTCCGAGCCAGGCAAAGGACGGCGAGCGGAACATGGCCCAGCCGAAGACGATCAGCGAAAACATGACCAGCCAGGCTAAGCCCGTGCTCCAGGCCGACTTCGTTTTTCCGTGAAAGCCGAGTATCTGATAGATAACGATCAGTACGCCGTAGTACGTGCCCCAGGCTAGGAACGTCCAGCCAGCGCCATGCCAGAGACCGCTGACGAACATCGCCAGCAGCGGCGGGACAGACTGGATCAGGATTTCGGGTGGGCGGACGCGGGCACGCAGCAAGGCGCGGCGCGTTGGGAAGAAGATGTAGTCACGCAGCCAGGTGGAAAGTGTGATGTGCCAACGGTTCCAAAAGTCGCTGGGGGTCAGGGCGAGATACGGTTTGTTGAAATTCTCGGAAGTCTCAAAACCCAGCAGGAGCGCCACGCCGCGCGCAATGTCGGTATAGGCAGAGAAGTCCGCCAGGATTTGCAGCGTGAACCCCAACGTGGCAGCCAGCAACATGAATCCGGTCGGCTGCCGCAGACTGTAAATCTGATCCACAGTCACTTTGATACTGTCAGCAATGACCATTTTCTTGAAGAAGCCCATCACCAGCAGCGGCCACGCGGTGTGGAACAGGTCAGGCTTCCAGACGCGCGTCGCTTCCAGTTGTGGGAGCAGCTTCTGGGGCCGGTCGATCGGTCCTGCCACAATCTGCGGGAAGAACGAGACGTATAGGGCAAAGTCCAGCAGGGTGTGAGTCGGCTGGAGCGTCCCGTGTGAGACATCCAGCATGTAGCTCAGTTTCTTGAGCGTGTAGAACGACAGGCCGGCGGGCAGGAAGATGCGCACCAGCAGCGGGTCAGCCTTCAAGCCAAAATTGTCCATGGCGGTCACCAGTGCAGGGCCGAAGAAATTGAAGTACTTGAAGAAGGCCAGCACGCCCAGGTTGACCAGCAGGCTCAGCCACAACCAGGCGCGCTTCTTCTCCGGTTGGGCGGCCATCCGCTGCGCCAGGAAATAATCGGCCAGCGTGGAGGCGCCAAGCAGGATGATCAGCCAGGGATGAACCCAGCCATAAAAAACGTAACTGGCGACCAACAGCAAAACGTTCTGCCCGCGCCGGTCGCGCGCCAGCCAATAGCACATAAAAACGATCAAATAGAAAATCAGAAAATCGGAACCGGTAAAACTCACCCTTGCTCCTCATCGTTTACCAGGTTCATCACCTTGAACGCCTCGGCATAGGCCAGCCCTTTTTCCTTGCCTTCCTCGGCGGCCCACTCGCGCAGCATCTTTTCCGGATCCCAGTCCCCCAACTGGCTGGCGTGTTTGCGCAAGGCTTCCAGCTTGACGTCAATCTCCGAGCTGATATCCACCCACGTATCCGACTTCTCTGACCCGTGGATGTACAACCGCTTCACGTTGTGCGGTTCATACCCCGCCGACAGCAGGTCCGCGAACAGGAGCCGCGACCCCGCTGACGGGAAGACCGCGTACGTGGCTGCCGCGGCTGCGGCGCGATGGTCGGGATGGTTGATATAATCGCTGCCATAGAATACGCCTTCGGGGTTGCCGGTCACCACCGCCTCCGGTTTAAACTGGCGGATGAGGCGCGTCAGTTCCTTGCGCAAAGGAAGGGTCGCTTCCAGCTCGCCATCCGGGTAACGCAGATAGATCGGTTCGCGGATGCCCAGCAGGGCGTTGGCGGCGCGTTGTTCCTCCTCGCGCAAGGCTGCCAGCACCGGTTTGTACTCTGCGCCATGCTGAGGATCGTTGGAGCCAGAGTCGCCACTGGTGATAATAACTGAGATGATCTCGCAGCCGGCCTTGGCCCATTTGGCCAGCGTACCAGCCACCGTAAATTCCTGGTCATCGGGGTGAGCGTGGATGCTCATGGCGCGTTTGGGGAGAAATTCGTTTTCCATGGATACCTCTATTTTTAAAATATCGTGATCGTGGCGGATTGATTACCAGTCGTTGTCCTTCTCGTAGCCCAAGCGTATCAGCAAGTCGCCAGCCCTGTCTTTGAAAATCTTTTTATGCTCGTCGGTAAAATATTTTTTCCATTCGCCTGTCTTGCCCGAACGAAAGGTAGGGGAACGGCTGGGGTTGATGGATGATTCCAGGGAGTCGAGCATCAACTGTCGGGGAGTCTGAAGCGGGACGCGGGCCAGGAAATGGTCGAGGATGCGGTTTAACGTCGCGGCGCGGTCCTGGATCAAATCTTCAAAATGGATTTTCATCACGGACGGTTGCTCCAGCCAATCGAGATAGGGAGCGAATCGTCCAGCCAAGTCCGGAAATTCCACGTCTGCATCGGGGCGGCCCAGGATGCTGACCCACAACCGAGCATCGAAATCGGGCAGCGACTGGTAGTAGGCGTGATGGACGTGGTTCGGCTCCATGTCAGTGACATAGAAGACATGCGAGACAGCCACATCCCGCGGGTCGCGGAAGATGAAGTAGGGGATGAAAGCAAGCGTGGCAACGCGGGTGACCGCCTCGGGGCGGGCGAACAAATGCGCCGAGGCAACATCGCAGGGACGAAGAGAATCCAGCCATGCCAGGGCTTGTTCGGGCTTGCGTTTGCGTCCGATATCGCCTTCATATTCCGCGTAGAAAGAATGGACGCGCTTTGAAAACGGCGTCACTCTGGAAAAGCCGAGCAGGATCTGGTCGAGCAGATGTGTACCGCTTTTGGGAAAGGAAATGCCCAACAGGATCGGCCAGCCATTTTGCGGCCCAGGCAGGGACGCGAAGCGGGCGCGTTGGGCAAGTTTCTCAGCCTGGTAGAGGCCGGCGCGGAGGGTTGATTTCAAAGTCATGCGAGCATTAAACCACACAACAAACCAGGAATGCAAAACCCCGAAGAGAATCCTTCGGAGTTCCGGGTTTCAAGATCGAGTTGGTCAGAGTAGCCTTGTCTTTCAGGCAGGCAATTTCTCCAACGAATCCACCTGTTCCTTGATCACATCGAAGCCGCCCTGCCAGAATTTAGCTGAACGGATGTCAATGCCCGCCTCGGCCAGGATCTTCGCGGGTTGTTCTGATCCGCCTGCGGCGAGGATCTTGCGATACTTTGGCTTGAAGGACTCGCCTTCCGCTTTGAATTGCTTGTAGAGCGAAAGCACCAGCAGTTTCCCGAAGGAGTAGGCATAGACGTAGAACGGCGTGTGATAGATGTGCGGGATGGAAACCCATTCCCATTTGAAATCTTCGGTCAACTCAAGCGAATCCCCGAACTGCTCTTTCAGGTTTTCGTAATACATGGCCGAGACTTCGTCCACGCTGGCGTTCTTCAGGATCATATCGTGAGCGCTGCGCTCGAACATGGCAAAGAAAGCCTGGCGTCCGATGGTGGCGTAGGAGTCATCCACCTGGCGGAAGAGGATGTCGCGGCGCACATCCTCATCGGTCTCGGCGGCGAGCAGCTTGTCAATCAGCATCATCGCGCCAAAAGTCGAGGCGGTCTCGGCCAACGGCAGGGATGAGTGAAAGGTGAAGGTGCTGTGATGCGCGGCCAGCATGGCGTGGATGGCGTGTCCCAGTTCGTGAGCCAGCGTTGCCACTTCACGGG
>JAKANW010000141.1 GCA_021823555.1 Chloroflexota bacterium | reverse complement strand
TCCAAAGGAGATGAGCATGGAAAAATTCGGCGTCCATTCAGAGGTTGGCAAACTTCGCAAGGTCATCGTTCATCGTCCAGAGTTGAGCCTTCAGCGGCTGACTCCCTCCAACCACGATGAACTGCTCTTCGATGATGTGCTGTGGGTCGAGCGCGCGCAATGGGAGCACGACCAGTTCACGCAGGTCATGCGCGAGCGCGGCGTGGAAGTCCTCTACGTGCAGGATTTGTTGACCGAGACCTTGCAAGCCAGCGACGAAGCGCGGCGGCTGATCATCGAACAGGTCGCGACGGAATACACGGTCGGCTGGGCATTGGTAGATGAAGTGCGCCGCTTCCTTCTGGACCTCGAGTCTGAGTTCCTCGCCAAACATTTGATCGGCGGGCTGACGGCTGGCGAGGCGGGCCTCGACTGGAAAGAGTTCGCGCGCATCTCGCTCCATGCCGCGGCGCTGGACGATATGAACGCCTTCCTTCTGCCGCCCCTGCCGAACACGCTCTTCACGCGCGACTCCTCCTGCTGGATCTTCGACGGCGTCTCAGCCAATCCCATGTACTGGCCTGCGCGCCGGCGCGAGTCGCTCAACATGTACGCCATTTATAAATATCATCCGATGTTCAAGGATGCGGGTTCCCATTTCTGGTATCCCAACGAGACTGACGGCGAATTCAACATGCAGAACTTCGGACGCTCCTCGCTCGAAGGCGGAGACGTCCTGCCCATCGGCAATGGCGCTGTGCTGATCGGCATGTCCGAACGGACACAGGGCAGCATGATTGAGCAGGTCGCCGACGCCCTGTTCACCAGCGGCAGCGCCGAGCGCGTCATCGCCTGCGTGATGACCAAAGACCGCGCCCACATGCACCTCGATACGGTCTTCACCCTGCTCGACCGCGACAAGGTCACGTTATTTCCAAAGGTGGTGCATCAGATCAGGGCCATCAGCCTGCGCCCCGGCAGGAAGCCTGGCGACTTCCACGTGACGCGTGAGAAGGGATTCCTGCCCGCAGTGGAGGATGCGCTCAAGGTCAAGTTGACCGTCGTCGAGACCGGCGGCGACCAGTATCAAAGCGAACGCGAACAATGGGACGACGCCAACAACACGGTCGCGCTCGAACCGGGCGTGGTCATCTCATACGAACGCAACACACACACCATCGCCAAAATGCGCGCGGCGGGCGTGGAAGTCATCACCATCCCCGGCTTTGAACTTGGCAAAGGCCGCGGCGGCGGTCATTGCATGACCTGTCCCCTTTTGCGGGACGCGCTCTAAAAAATGGAGTGGACCTGGAAGTCCACTCCATTTTCATTTTAGTATCGTCCCCGTTCTACAACTGCTTCCGGATTGGGCAATTCATCTTTCCTCGCGGGAAACACTTGCACGGCGCAAGCCTTGAATTCAGGGATCAATGCCTGCGGGTCGAGCGCGTCATTCGTGAGAAGATTGGCGGCGGCCTCGTGGAAATCCCAGGGGAGGAAGCCAACGCCAACCGTAGTCTTCTTCGTTACCGTAGCGCGGACCACAATCTCCCCGCGTCGCGACTGGACCCGAACCGGGTCGCCGTTATGGACGCCGTGCATTTCGGCGTCGGCGGGATTCATTTCAACGCGCGCTTCGGGATAGATCTCATTGAGCGCGGAATTGCGCGTCATCGTGCCGCCGTGCCAGTGTTCGAGCAAACGTCCGGTGGTCAGGATGAACGGATACTCATCATCGGCTTCTTCCATGACCGGAACATAATCGAGCGGAGTGAACTTGCCGCGTCCGCGCGGGAAGGATTCTTTGAAGAGAGTCGGTGTGCCGGGATGGTTCATATCCGGCACAGGGTATTGCAAGCCGACCTTCTCGATGCGCTCGTAGGTGATGCCTGCATAATCTGTGTTGACGCCGGCCATCTCGCGCAGGATCTGTTCGGGGTGGGAATAATCCCATTTGGCGGTAGCAACCCCAAGTCGAGATTCGATGCGCTGGGCCAGGTCGCAGATGATCTGCCAGTCGGGCCGTGATCCTCCGCGCGGTGGCTGCGCAGCGCGCACGCGCTGGACGCGCCGGTCCGTATTGCTAAAGGTCCCATCCTTTTCAGCGAAGGATGTAGCAGGCAGGAAGACATCCGCAAACGCGCCGCTCTCGTTGATGAAAATATCCTGCGCCACGAGGAACTCAAGCTGCTCCATATGCTTGCGCGTCTCATTGAGGTTCGGCTCGGACATCATCGGGTTCTCGCCCATGATATAGACAGAACGGACACCACCAGGCTGGGCGTGACTGAGAATTTCAGTGGTGGTCAGGCCGAGTTTGCGCGAGAGGCCGCCGGGTTCGATGT
This sequence comes from Chloroflexota bacterium, assembly GCA_021823555.1. The sequence goes on along the minus strand of JAKANW010000141.1, from coordinate 4,832 downwards.
TCCAGGCTCTTTCCCATTTGGCGGCGTTCTCTTCGTTGTCCACGCGCATGTAACCGGGATAATGGAAAGGCATGGCGCCCATGTCGCTGGCGCCCTGCACGTTGTTTTGCCCGCGCAGGGGATTTAGGCCCGTGCCATCGCGTCCCACGTGGCCGGTGAGAAACGCAAGGTGGATAAGCGCCAGCGCGCTGGCAGTTCCATGCGAAAGTTGCGAGATACCCATGCCCCAGTAGATCGCGCCGTTCTTCGCATTGGCATACAAACGGGCCGCCTTGCGAATGTCTTCAGCGGGAACCCCGGAAAGTTCTTCAGCATATTCAGGCGTGAACTTTTCGAGCGAGGCCAGGAACTCAGTGTAGCCTTCGGTGCGGTCGTTGATGAAATCATGATTGACGAGGTCCTCTTCGACCATCACATAGGCCATAGCCGTGAAGACCGGCACGTTTGTGCCCGGCTTGAGCGGCAGCCACAGTTCGGCAAAGTCCACCAGGTCAATGCGGCGCGGGTCTACCACGATCAACTTCGCGCCGTACTTCTGGACAGCCTCCTTCATCTGCAGAGCAATGATGGGATGGTTCTCGCTGGTGTTCGAGCCGGTGACAATGAAGACATCGTTCTGGATGACCTGCGAGGCCGTATTGCTCATCGCAGAGGAACCGACAGCTTGTTGCAGCGCAACCACGGAACCGGCATGGCAAAGGCGTGTGCAATGGTCGACGTTGTTGGTGCGGAACAAGGAGCGATACATTTTCTGCAAAAGATAATTATCTTCGTTGGTGGCCTTGGCGCAACAATACACGGACATGGCATCCGGGCCGTCGCGCCTGTAGATTTCGACCAATCTATCCGCAACATAATCCAAGGCTTCGTCCCATGAGACTTCGCGCCACTCTGAAAGATCAAAGGCCTGCGTGCGTTCACCAGCTTTTTGCGGAGTCTTGCGGATCAACGGCGTGGTCACACGCTTGGGATGATAGATAAAATCGTAGCCAAAGCGTCCCTTGACGCACAGGTTGCCATGATTGACGGGTGAATCGAACGGGGAAGTGACTTTGAAGATAAAGTCGTCCTTGACGTGTAACTGTAAAGTGCAGCCTACGCCACAGTATGGGCAGGTGGTGGTGACAGTTCGGTCGGGGTTGATCATAAGGTTTCTCCTGACCCATCCCTCCCTCAGACTCCCCCTTTCCTACAAGGAAAGGGGGGCAGGAGGGATAGGTCTTGCTCCCCTTCCCTGGCAGGGAAGGGGTCGGGAGTTAGGTTGGGTTAGTTCTTTCTTCTCTTTCTTCCTGTATTCAACACACTGATCTCCTGCGGACTCATCCCCTGCTCCAACATATATTCTCGCTTCGGCTTGAGCGCGCCGGTGGGACAAACCCCCACGCATTGCCCGCACAGCACACAGGTTGTTTCGGGGATGGTCTTATCGAAGAAGGTGCCAACCTGGGTTTCAAAGCCGCGACCGCTAAAGTTGATCGCATACGTAAATTGCGCATCCTCTGCACATACCTGTACACAGCGCCAGCACAACAGGCACTTCGAGTAATCGCGCACGTACATCGGATTGTCATCCTTTATTTCCGATTCGCGGCGTTCGGCCTCGGGGAAGCGATCCGATTTTGCGCCGTACTCATCCATCACGATCAGAATTTCGGGTGCGTCGGACAAATCCATCGTGGACGCCAGCATTTCCAAAATAGTACGCCGGGCGCGGATGACTCGCTCGCTGCGCGTCTGGACCTTCATCCCATCCACCGCCTGGACAATGCAAGCCGGCTGGAGCAGTCTCATCCCCTCAACTTCAACAACACAGATGCGGCATAAAGCGTTGGATGTGGTCGCTTCGTGAAAGCAGATGATGGGAATGGTGGTTCCGTTTTCACGGGCGGCTTCCAATAAAGTGACGCCTTGCTCAACAGATATTTCCTGGTCATCCATCATCAATTTAATACTCATAGATTCTCCGTTTGAATGTTTGAAAGTTGACAGGGTATCCAACCTTCAAACTTTCCAGCCTGCTAACCTTCAAACATCTTCGGCCACAACTTCATCGCAGATAGCACCGCGCTGGCGGCAGTCTGCCCCAGGCCGCACAGGGACGCGTCGGTCATTGTCCAGCCCACATCTTGCAGGCGCTCGGCGTCGCCGGGCAGGGAGCGTCCCTCGAACAGGCGGTCCAGGATTTCCATTTGCCGTTGCGTACCCATCTGGCAGGGATAACACTTGCCGCAGGATTCGTGCGCGAAGAATTTACCGAGTCGCTTCAACACATCGCGCAGGTTGCGGGTTTCATCGAAAACCATGACGACACCGGAGCCAAGCGGCAGGCCGGCCGCGCGCAAATCTTCAAAGGTCAACTTCACATCCAGATGTTCCGATGTGGCAAACGCGCCCGCCGCGCCGCCGAACAGAATCGCCTGTATCCGTTTATCCGCTTCCAAATCCGTTCCCCCGCCAGCCATTTCCAGCAGCTTGCGCAGGGTGACGCCGAATGGAACTTCATACAGTCCCGGCAAGGCGACATCGCCTGAAACACAGAACAGTTTGGGGCCGGGAGATTTCTCCGTGCCGATCCTGCGATACTCTGCCGCGCCCATGGAAATGATCAACGGCACATTGCACAACGTCTCCACGTTGTTGATTGCAGTTGGTTTTCCAAACAGGCCGAAAGTCGTGGGGAAAGGCGGTTTCACGCGCGGGAAACCGCGCTTTCCCTCAATCGACTCGAACAGCGCGGTCTCCTCGCCACAAATATAGGCTCCAGCGCCGAGACGGATTTCAATATCAAAATTTTCGTTCAGGTAACCAGACTGCCTGGCCTCGTTCAAAGCATTTTCAAGCACGGGCAGGATATATGGATATTCGCCGCGCAGATAGATATATCCCTTGCTGGCGCCAATGGCATACGCGGCGATGCACATGCCTTCGATCATACGATGCGGATCGTCCAACAAGAGCACGCGGTCCTTGAATGTGCCCGGCTCGGACTCATCCGCGTTGCAGACGACATATTTGGGAGAGCCTTCTGCCCTGGCCGCACCATCCCATTTGACGCCCGTTGGGAAGGCTGCACCGCCGCGTCCAACCAAACCCGAGGCCTTGATCTCTGAAACGATCTCCTCCGATTCATCCAGGCCCGAGGCTTTGACCTCTGCAAGCACCTCGGCAGGTTTCATGCTGAGGGCTTTTTTGAGAGCGGAATATCCGCCATATTGTTCAAGCAAGGTCGTGCCATTCCCGCAGTTGGCTGTCAATAAACGCAATGAGCCGCCCACAATGGATTTTGGGCGGCCCAGTTCATAGGAACCGGCAACAAGATCAATGCCGGTCTCGGCTTCTTCATCCACCAACGCAGCGGGAGCTTGTTCGCACAGCCCAAGGCAGGGACTGGCCTCAATGGTCAGGGACAGGTCCGGGGTCGTCTGATTCGGTTCGATCCCGTGATGAGCGCACAGGTGGTGGAGGATCCCATCCGCATCTTTCAGTTCGCAGGCCGGATCCGTACAAACGCGGATGATCCTTTTGCCGACCGGTTCGTTGTAGAGCAGGGTATAAAACTCGATCACCCCGTGGACATCTGCCAGCGGCACGCGCAATGCTTTGGCGACTTCGGCGGCTACAGGTTTGGGTAGCCAGCCGTAATACTTTTGCGCGGCGTGCAAGGCGGGCAGCAATCCCGAACGGCCCATGGACGCGTAGGGCGAGAGAATTTCCTGCAAGGGAGCAAGGTTTAATTCAGACATTGCAACTCCAATAACGAAGTATAGGACGGAAATTGTCACGTGACAAGTCATTAATGGTTTTATAGTACAATGACAAATCTCTATGAGAAGATAGCGTGGCAATAAGATGGAAAAAATCAAAGCCCATTGATTCACTGAAAGACAAATACCCACTGGTTATCGGTCATGGACAAACTTAAAATCCTTAAACCCCTGCGTCCCGTATTCTGGCCCTTGCAGGTCATGATCAACTGGCTGAGAAAAAGATCAGCCTACACCATTGACGCGCATCTGCTCACCCGCAAACTTCTTTCGGATATCAATCAACTAGACCCACAGGAAATCCGGGAAACGCAGGAGAAGATAAGGGAATTCTGCACCCAGCGCGGCTTTGACATGGAGACGATAAAAGTTTGGGATTCCCACGTATATCGGGTCATGCTCACCGAGAAGTGGCTCCAGGAAATTCTATCCACCACAACCGAACCGGTAAATGCTCTAGACCTTGGCGGGGAAAGCGTCACCACGGATTACTGGCGTTACAAGTTTTCTTCTGTCCACTGGCAAAACACGGACTGGGACCTGCGTTACCAGTGGAAGCTGCCCGACTCAACCGCAGGCCTGATCCTTTGCACTGAACTGGTCGAACATCTCTCCGACCAGCCCAATGAAATGTTCAACGAGGGCTTTTATAAATCAGGATTTGCCAAACTGCTCAGCGAAAGTTACCGGGTACTCGCGCCGGGTGGCTATTTATTCATGACCACTCCCAACGTGTCCTCGGTCATGCACATCCTGGCGATGTTGAAGGGCGAGCCGCCGTGGCTCTTTATCAAGCACGTTCGGGAATATACGCTGGGCGAAGTGACCAAGGAAGCCAAACTGGCCGGCTTCGAGATCGTAAAAGCCAGGGACGTGCACTGCATGTCCGTCATGGCTTATTCAGACTTCCCGCCCATCTTCCAATTGCTCCTGGAAAATAATTTCCCCACCGATGGTCGCGGAGACGACCTGTTCGTAGCGGCGCGAAAACCTGCCTAACCCCGGCTCAACATCTCATCCGTCACCTGGTCCAGACGCAGGCTGATGACCTGGCTGGCCGAGGCGCGT
>JAKANW010000140.1 GCA_021823555.1 Chloroflexota bacterium | reverse complement strand
CCTGAGCGAGGGATGCATCGCGATAGTTGGCGACTCGAGCAAGAAGGATGGGAAAGGTTCTAGCAATCCTGGTCAAGCAAACAGCCGACGGCGGAATTTCCCTGCTCCGGCGGTTTGGTAATTCGTGAAAATTCGTGTCCTTCGTGGAAAAGACTTCTCTCAGTTAATTGTAGGCCTATCGTCGAAAAGCCCCTCAACAGTTCAATGGTATAATTTGCGCCCGTATGAGTCCAGAAACCTCTTCACCAAAGACAAAAGTCTGCCCGACCTGTGGCACGCGCCTGAGTGAAAACGCCACGCGCTGCCTGGTCTGTGGCACGGATTTAGGCGCGAAACCTGAGCCGAAAGCGGCCAAAAAAGCCGAACAGGCGGTGCAAGCCAGCCGTATACCGGAGATTACTCTTAGCCTTCCGGCGGCATTAGGCTTCCTGGCCCTGTTCATCGTTGTGGGGGCGGTGGTTGTATACTTCAGCTTACGGGCCGGTATCGGTGGACAGACACTTACTGAACCGACTGCGACTCTGGCCCCCACTGAAACGGCGACCGCCAGCCCAACCCCGACGGATACCCTTGTCCCTACCGCGGTCCCGACCCTCACTCCCCAGCCGCCCTTCGATTACACGGTCGCGGCCGGTGATACCTGTGGTGGGATTGCGCTTACCTTCGGCGTCTCGGCGCAAAGCATCATTATCTTGAATAACCTGCCGGCTTCATGCAACAATCTGACCATTGGCCAGACGCTCAAAATCCCTTATCCGACTCCCACTCCTCCGGCCCTGCCCACCAGTACCCTCGAACCAGCCGAGGCGACCAAGGCCGCCTGTGACAAGGTGGTCGTAACCGTGCAGGAGAATGACACGCTATCCAGTATCGCCTTGAATTACGCCGTCCCGATGCAGGCCATCAAGGATTGGAACGGCCTCTCCACCGATAATGTGTATGTCGGCCAGCCGTTGACGGTCCCGCTGTGTATGCGCGCCGCCACTCCTGGTCCGACTCCTACCGCCACCATCCCGCCTCCCTACCCTGCCCCGAACCTGCTCCTGCCTGCGGACGGCGCAGCCTTCACCCTGGCCAATGACGTTGTGACGCTGCAATGGGCTTCGGTTGGTACCCTGCGCGAGGGCGAGGCCTACGAAGTCACCGTGGAAGATGTGACCGCCAACCAGGCCCGTCGCCTGACGGAATACGTGACCGACACCAAGTTCATCATCCCCGCCTCCTTCCGCCCGAAGGATAACGTGGCGCACGTGTTGCGCTGGTGGGTTGCCCCTGTCCGCCAGGCAGGCACAGACGATCAGGGTCAGCCGATCTACGTTTCAGCCGGCGCGGTCAGCGAGAAGCGGGTCTTCACCTGGGTGGGCATCGCGGTGCAAGGCACCCCGGCCCCTTAATCTCGCTTCAAAGCAAAGACGACTCCCTGTCGAAAATTGACAGGGAGTCTTTGTTATGAATGGGACTCCGGAAGCTCTGCTTCCGGCTCAAAACAAGGAGCCTCATGGACATTATCCATTACAATCGCGCCGCCTGGGACCGGGAAGTGGACGGCGGTCAAAGCCGCTGGACCCAACCCGTCAGCTCGGAAGTCATCGCACGGGCGCGCCAGGGCGATTTCAGATTTCAGTATCGTCCTGACCGAGAACAAACCCGTGCCGCAATCGTGGTTTCCGCCGCTGGCCGGTCTCGACGTGTTGTGTCTGGCAAAATATCACCCCAGTTATATTGCAACGAGGGCTGTCAAGCAAAAGGAGATGAAATGAACCTTGAACTCGTGCACGAATCGCCGAAAGGCAAAGCGAATCTCACACCGTTGTTGTTTATCCACGGTATGTGGCATGGAGCCTGGTGCTGGCAGGATCATTTCCTGCCCTGTTTTGCAGAGAATGGCTACGACGCCTACGCCCTCAGCCTGCGCGGCCATGCAGGCAGCGAAGGCCATGCAGGCTTGCGCTGGCATTCCATTTCAGATTATGTCAAAGATGTGGAATGGGCTGTCATGCAAATTGGCAGGCCAGCGGTCATCATCGGACATTCGATGGGCGGTTACGTGACCCAGAAATATCTTGAAGCCCACCGCGCTCCGGCGGCGGTCCTGCTGACGGCTGTCCCTCCGGTGACGGTCTGGCCGGCTACGTTCCGCGTGCTGGGCAGGCATCCCTTCAGCGTTATCAAAGCGATCGGGACTCTGAAGATGTATCCGGTGATCGAGACGCCGCAGTTGGCGCAGGATGCTCTCTTCTCGAGGGACATGCCAAAAGAAGATGTCGAGAAGCATCATGCCTGCATGCAGGACGAATCCTTTCGGGCGTATGCGGATATGCTTGGGATCAACCTCTTGCGCCCGGGGCGTGTGCAGACTCCTTTGCTGGTCATTGGCGCGCAGCAGGATGCAGTGATCGGCGCGAGCGACATCCGCGCTACGGCGCATGCCTACGGGACAGAGGCGGTGATCGTTCCAGGCGTCGCGCATGACGTTATGCTGGAAGCAGGCTGGAGGTCCGTGGCAGAGCGGATCGTGGTCTGGCTCAGCGAGCGCGGCTTGTAAAACCTGTGCAGGGCTGGTGGCCTGCCCATCCTTGCCATTCGATGCGACTCGCTGTAATATCGAAGCCATCATCATTGAACGCGAGGAAAGAGAAGGATCATGGACGTTAAATATTGGAACCAGTTCGCGCACGAGTACGATGACTTTGTGATTGACGCCTTCACCTACGGGCGTACGCATATGGTGGGGGAACAGATCAAGCGCTTTGCTGCTCCCGACCTGGACGTGGCCGATTTTGGCTGTGGGCCGGGCAAGGTGTTGCCGTTCCTTGCCAAAAAGTTCCATAAAGTCTATGCCTATGATTTTTCTGACAGGCTGCTCGAGTTTGCCCGTGAGCGTTGCCAGGGACTGGACAACGTGGAGATCGCGCAGGCCGATCTTTCGCAGCCCGTTGAGCATCTCCCGTTGGTGGACGTGATCGTCTCGCTCAACGCGGTCATCATGCCTGAACCCAAACCGCGGCTGCAATTCCTGCGCGGCATAGCCTCCCGCCTCAAGCCTGCTGGGACTTTGATCCTGAATGTGCCCTCGGTCGAATCCCTGCTCTATAGCGCCTTCCGTGAAACGGAGTGGTATCGCAAGCAGGGGCATTCTCCCAAGAAGGCCGAATTCCTGACCGACATCAGTTCGCTGACCGGGCCGCGCATGTTGGCCCAGGGCGTGCTGTACCGCGGCACCGAGCCGACTAAACATTACCTGCGCGAGGAATTGATCGTGCTGGCGCGGGATGAAATGCAGCTCGAGCTGGTCGAAATCATCAAGATGGAATATGACTGGACGACAGAGTTTGAAGTGGACGAAGTCCCGGACTGGATGGGCGACCCCTATCCCTGGGACTGGATGGTGATCGCAAAAGCCGGGGCGTGATAAAGATATGACCGAACCGTTTGCGCGCCTGCTGGATGAAGCCATCGCTTCACGCGGGACTTTATTCGACTCGCGCCATGAGGGAGCTTTTCGCCTCTTCAACGGATTTACTGAGGGGGAGCCGCATCTTTCCGTGGACCTGTATGCGGGTTCCGTTATTTTTTACAACTATGCCGCTGACGTGTCCGCAGGTATGGCGCTCGTGCAGGAGGCGCAGAGTCTTTTAAGGACGCGCCTGCCCTGGTTGAAAGCGGGCATTGTCAAGATACGCAACGCTGCCACGCGGGAGGAAAAGCGCGGCCAACTTCTCTTCGGCGAAACCCTGGATCGGAAGATCACAGAGTTTGGCGTCCGCTATGCCGTCAACCTGACCATGAACCGCGATGCCAGTTTTTACCTCGACACGCGCGGCCTGCGAAAATGGCTCATCGAGCACAGCGCCGGGAAAATCGTCCTGAACGCGTTCGCTTATACCGGCAGCCTGGGCGTGGCGGCCCTCGCAGGTGGAGCCAGCCGCGTCGTCCAGTTGGATCGCAATCGCTCGTTCCTGAATCTTGGCAAGGATTCTTATTCCCTCAACAGCTTCCCCGTCCACAAGGCAGATTTCATCGCCGCAGACTTCTTCACACAGATTGCAAAGTTCAAACGCACAGGCCAGGCCTTTGACTGTGTGTTGGTTGACCCACCGTTCTTTTCCACAACATCCAGGGGCAAGGTAGACCAGGAAAACGGCAGCGCCCGGCTGATCAACAAAGTCCGCCCGCTCATCAAGGACGGCGGCTCTCTGGTTGCCGTCAATAACGCTTTGTACGTCAGTGGCAGTGAATATATGCACACTCTTGAGTCTCTTTGTGCCGACGGCTATGTGACCATCTCAGAGTTGATCCCGGTGCCGGACGATTTTGTTGGCTTCAACAAAATCGGCATGCCCATCACCGACCCCGCGCCGTTCAACCATTCCACCAAGATCGCCGTGCTGGAAGTGCGGCGCAAAACAGACCATTTTTGATAAGACATATGGTTATACTCAAGAAACTTTCGTATCCAGGAGAAGAACATGGCACATCCTCTGGTTGACCAATTCCGCTTCACGCGTAAAGAATGGCTGCGCGGCCTCGAAGGCATCTCCGAAGAAGACGGGGCGCGGCATTTCGGGCCGATGAACTGCATCAGTTGGGACGTGGGCCACTTGGCCTGGCACGAGCAGCGTTACTGGCTCCAGCGCGCCCAGGATAAGATCATCTTCCCTCAATTGAACGAGTTGTTTGCCTACGGTGCGCCGATGAATACTCCGTCCCTGAAAGAGATGATTGAAATTTGGCATACAGTGACCGAGGCCGCGGATCCCTTCCTGGATACATTGACCACTGAGACTCTGCAAAACGATTTGCTCTCAAAAGGCAAATCCATCGGGCAGAGCATTGGTTCAGGCATGCGGCGGATGACTTATCACTACTGGTATCACATCGGGGAGATCCAGGCCATCCGCCAGGTGCTGGGTCACGCCAACCTGCCCGAGTACGTGGGCGACATCGAAACGGAAGCACCTTATCGTCCAGAATGACCGCTTTTGAATTTCATTCGGTTACGCCTGAGCGACTGAACGACCTGTCCCGCTTCTCTGAGTCTCACGGCAAGTTTCGCTATTGCTCGTGTATGCGCTGGCGGATGCGAAGCACGGATTTTCAACACTCCATCACGGAGCAGCGCGTGGCTGCATTGGATGCCGCGGTGCAGCAGAACCTTCCGGTTGGGATTCTCGCTTATGCAAACGGCGACCCTGTCGGCTGGTGTTCGGTTGCCCCGCGTGAAATGTATGCTGCACTCGAGCGCTACAAAGCCCTGCCTCGTCTTGACGATCAGCCTGTGTGGTCCATCGTCTGTTTCTTCGTGGACAGCCGTTATCGCCGGCAGGGGATGACCTTGGGTCTGTTGAAAGCGGCGGTCGAATACACCTGCTCGCGCGGCGCGCAGATCATCGAAGGCTATCCTGTGGAGGCAGACGCCAGGCTCTATCAGTATATGGGATCGCTGGCCGCTTTTAAGAAAGCAGGCTTTCGCGATGTCACTCCGCCTGGAAAGACCCGGCGGGTGATGCGTTATTTTGTCCAAGAGAGATAGCTTGAAATGACCAAAGTCTATGCCAGCCTTGACGACCTGGAACCCGCCGAGATGCGCGGGCTTTATGATGCTTTCGATGCCCCCATTGCTGCCCTTGATTGTGGGCAGCAATGCGCGCCACATAATCCCGGCGGCAAACCGTTTTGCTGCGATATATGCCATGCTGTGCCTGCCGCATATCAAAGCGAGTGGACTTACCTGAAAGACAATACCGACCTGTGGCATGAGTGGCGCGGCGGCGAATGCGATACCTTGAAAAATGCGAAAGCTGAAAAGAAGCGCCTCCAGGCCGACACCCCGCCGAGCATGATCCTGCTGGCCTGTCTCGGCCCGTCACGGTGCCAACGTTCATTCCGCGCCTTGAGTTGCCGGCAGTTCCCCTTTTTTCCTTACGTGACTTCGGATTATCGTTTTCTGGGGTTGGCGTACGAGTGGGAGTTCGAGTCAAAGTGCTGGGTCATCAGCAATTTGGGACGCGTCATGAAGCGCTACCGGGAGGAATTTGTCCGCACGTACGATCATCTCTTTGCGCTCTTCCAGGAGGAATTCGAAAACTATACGTTTCATTCTGAGAAGATGCGAGCGGTATTCCATGAGCGCAGGCGGCGCATCCCGCTTTTGCATCGCAATGGCGGCTATTATTTGATCAGCCCGGTCAGCGAGCGCGCCCGCCGCGCGAGCATTGAGCAACTGCCAAGCTTCGCGCCGTATAAATGACGGAGGCTACCACTCGCAGCCCGGCGTGGTCTTCACGCCCGCGTGTTTTCCCACCCGCTTGTACATGGTCACATTCGTGAATGGTTCACCCAGCAGCCCATCGTGGATGGCCCAGGAGCGCAGGCGGATGCTGTGCGCCGCGTTCGGTTGACGGAACGGACTCGACCTGTCCAGTAGGAGAGACAACTCGCATCCTTCCTGGAACCCGGCCTGGATCCTGTCCATCAGGCGTTTGCCTATCTGATAGGAGAACCCGTAGCGCTCGAAGATGACCGCGTTATGATAATAAAGTGGCTCGACGAAATAGACATCGTGTCCCAGGCTGCTGACGAAACGTTCGAACGCTTCAATGGCCTGATCCAGCAAACGCAGACCATGCCGCACCTGGCCTGGAGCCAGTCCCTCCTCGAGCGCAGCCTGTTCTGCTTGCAGGTTGCGGCGCAGCGTGCCAAATTTGGTGGATGTGCCGTCAGGCAGTTTGTCCACATCAAAGCGGGGAGAGTCGGGATCGTTGAGAATATAGAGCAGGATGTGGACCTGTCCGTTCATTGTATCGGCCAGGTGCGCGTACAGGATGGGATCGGGGAAACGCTGTTCATGGAAGAGACTCATTTCCACATCGCTGGATCCGGGAGCAAACTTGAATTTCAAAAAAGACTGGATGCGTTGGGAATCCACTTCGGGCAGGTGGAAACGCTCCAGCAGGCCCTTTGGAATGTAGCGGGCATAGATGGCCCGCTTTTCGTTTTCAGGAAGTTTGTTGATGCCGCCGATCGTTGATGGGTTCATATTATTTTCTCTCCGCTCGTGTAAAACGTCCCGCAGGTTCCCGTCGATCAGGTTCGGGCATGAAACAAACCTGCAGGACGATCATCACCGATTTCCATCAAGTTACCAGGATGCGTT
>JAKANW010000139.1:5548-7161 GCA_021823555.1 Chloroflexota bacterium | reverse complement strand
CGCGCCCCGGCAAGTCAGGCTGGAGATGACCAAGCCGGAAGCCGATGGCATCGTGGCTGTAGCCATTTTCATCTTCCAGGGATAACTTCAGATGCTTGCCGTCCGAGCCGACCGTGCGGGCATATTGGACTTTTACCCCGCGCGAGACAAAAGCCGCGTCGGGATTGCCATAACCAGTTGGTTCCAGATAACTGAGGGTTTTGACCAGTTCCGGGCGGATCTGGGTTAACGACACCTCCGCATCAGCCGTGACTGTAGGCCTGAGGTCCTGCCCCGACAGTTTTTCAGCGGCGATGGCTTTTAACCGCGCCACCAGTTCAGGCAGGTCCCTGTTCCTGACCGTGAACCCGGCAGCAGCGGCATGCCCGCCATGACGTACAAGCAGGTCGGTGCATTCATCCAGCGCGTCGGTGATGTGGAACTCAGGGATCGAGCGGCAGGAGCCGCGCGTCTCTTCCGGGCCTTTGGAGGCGACCACCGCCGGGCGGTAGTGGGTCTCCGTCAGGCGCGAAGCTGCCAGGCCGACTACACCCGAGTTGAAATCCTCATGGGCAGCAAAAAGCAAATAGGCATCCGGGTCATCACTGATCGCCAGGGCCTCGGCCTGCTCCTGGGTTTGGCGCGTCAAAGCCTGCCGTTGGCGGTTCTGCACATCCAGTTGCTGGGCCAATTGACCGGCGCGAAAGACATTGGTGGTAGTCAACAATTCGAGTGAAGCCAGCGCAGATTCCAGCCGCCCGGCCGCGTTCAGGCGCGGACCCAACATGAAGCCAATGTGCCCGGCATTGACCTGGGACAATGTCACCTGCGACACAGCCGCCAGGGAAAACAATCCCTGCCGGGTGGTGGAGCGCATCTGGCGCAAACCGCGCCGCACCAACATGCGGTTCTCGCCAATCAGTGGGGCCAGGTCGGCCACGGTGCCGAGCGCGACCAGGTCCAGTACTGTTTCAAGGTTTACAGCAGAAGATTGAAGATCAGCGACTAATGCCTGCGCAATTTTATAAGCAATGCCCACGCCCGCCAGGTCCTTATCAGGATAGGCATCGCCGCGTTGCTTGGGATTGATGACAGCCAGCGCAGGTGGCAGGTCGCCTTCCGAGGGGTGGTGATGGTCACTGATAACGAGGTCCAGGCCGAGGCTCCGCGCGTGATGCGCTTCGTCCGGGGAACGGATGCCGCAATCCACTGTAATGACCAATTTAACGCCGTCCGCTTTCAGTGCATCCAGGGCGTCATTGTTGAGGCCATACCCCTCATCGAAGCGATTGGGAATGTAGCCGCGCACATCCGCACCCAGGGCTTTCAACGTATCCACCAGCAGGGCAGTGGCAGTGACGCCATCCACATCGTAATCGCCATAGATGGCAATTGGCTCGCGATGCTCCAGCGCAAGGCGGATGCGTCCGACAGCATCAGCCATGCCCGTCATCTGGAAGGGATCCATGTCAAAGTCCGGCGTGGCCTTGAGAAAGGCGCGCGCAGCAGCATCGGTGGCATAGCCGCGATTGAAAAGGATTTGTCGCAGCAGGGGAGGAAAAGCCGCTAATGCGGTATCAGCTTCGGGGGTGAGGGGAGGCGGGATCAGCCATCGTTTGGAAGGTGTCATGAGG
>JAKANW010000139.1:0-5538 GCA_021823555.1 Chloroflexota bacterium | reverse complement strand
TTGGCGTCGGCTGGGTCGAGTATAAACGGGGATGGAAGCAGGGGGAAGGGTAAAGGATTTCAAGCCGACCCTTCAACTTCGCTGCGCTACGCTCAGGGCGATGCTTGGCTATCCCAGGAGGGAGCATACCAATCAGTATCGAGGGACAGGCCGGGGGCTTGCAGGATGCGCTGTTCCAGCGTCTCGAGATTGACGATAAAGAGGTGTCCGCCGGTGGGAGAAGTTGTTTCCTCCACCAGCAGGAATTTTCCATCCGGCGAGAAGTGAATGGAACCGACCGTCACGCCCTGATAGACCTGGGTCAGGCCACGCCCGTCGCGTCCCACCACGTACACGCTGGCAGAAGGATTGCCGCTGACATAATTGGCGAAATACGCAAAGGCAATGCGGCTTTCATCCGGCGACCAGACAATGGGGTATAAACTGCCGCCCGCAAAGGAGGCCAGCGTCACCGGGTTGGCGCCATCCGGTTCCAGGACTTGCAGCACATGCTTCTGGCTGCCATCGTCGTAATTGTCGTAGGCCAGGAAGGAACCACCCTGCGACGGAAACAGCACGGACCTGGTCAACAGCGTCTCGGACATCGGCCGGATGGTTCCATCACTGGCGCGGATCAAATACACCGAACCTGCCTTGCCCGGCAAGCCCGAGCGGATGATGATGTTCTCGGCCAGCCAGCCATCTATCACATAAGGGCGGCCATTCACCGGCAGATCCCCACTGGCTGTCAGGTTTTTCAAGCCTGTGCCATCGCGGTGGATCACATAAACATCCTCCCCGCCCTTTCCATCCTGCTCACGGAAAGCCAGCCACGCCCCATCCGGTGACCAGTACGGCGGGTCCATGTACGGGAACTCAGCCAATGACCTCCAGGATTTCAACGCAGGATCAAAGAGCCACAACTTGTACGGGGTTCCATTCGCGTTGTCGGGATAAGCAAAGGCAGCCAGTTTCCCATCCGGCGACCAGGCCAGGGCGCTCAAGCTGAATGAAAATGGGAACGGCGCAGCAATAGTTTCCAATTGCGGGCAAGTCGCCCATCCAACCACACACGAACCGGGCAGGCGGACGAGTTGGGGATTCTGACCCGCCTGATGCGGCAAGGTAAAGAAGTATAGATTTCCCAACGCATCCTGCGCGGACGGGAAAGTTGCTTCCGTTACCGCAGCATTCGTGGCCGTACCAGCGATATCCCCAAACTGCGGCGTGACGGAGGGAATCCCGAACAGGGAAGAATCAAAGGCCGCGTCATACACGACCTGATTGACCACGCGCTCTCCCGTCAATGTATCTCCGCCTGACTTGCCAAATTCCTGCAACTTCAACATGATCGCCGTTTCAACATCCAGCCAGGCGCGGAAGGACAGCTGGGAATTCCCCGCGTACGTCCATTCAATCGCAAGCGTCCGCCGGCCTGCGATCACCTCCGTATTGACCGGTTTGAACGTGCCCTGGTTTTGGGCATAGTTCGATGAAAACACCATCTCGGAAAGCGGTGTGCCGATCTGTCCCCATAATGGATTCGGATAGGCCACTCCTGCCTCCATCGTAGGGACATATTGCCCGGCGTGAGCAAAATCCGGCAAAGGACTGGATTGGCTCTGCCCGCTCTTCACGTTCATTTCGAGAATGGTCGCGCCGTCACAGGCTTTGAAGGTTTCCGGCGCATCACTGTTTGCCGCGCTCAATAAAATACGGAAACGGCTGGTCATCTGGTCAATCCAGGTTTGTTCATGGTAGACCTGCTTGGAAGCAGTCCCGTCCGGCGCGTACCACGTCACCGCGCCATCCAGCCAAATCGTCTTCCATTTTGTGGCGCTGGTCAACATGGCCTGCTGGATTTCATCGGAAGTGGAGTCCACGGTCAGTTGAGGCGCGGCCCCTTGCCCGGTGGCAGGTTGAGGTGTGTCCTGAGCGGAAAGGTCGGAGGATGGCGCCGGCGTTTTATCCAGGGCCACTTCCAAGGTGCCACAGGCAGCCAGGAAAACAAACAGGAGGGATGCCAGGGCGTGCAATAGAGTCTTCATTCGCGTCTCCGATAACAACTCACCTTACGCAGAACGTCTCGCAGGTTGCCGTAGCTCAAGCTTGATTTTGGAGTAAACCTGCGGGGCGGTGCGTAACATCAGATAATAAGTATACTCAAACAAGCTCGGGCAGGCGGATAGGTTTTACGATGTTTACCCGATAAGGGAACAAATCCTGATATGCAGCCAACGCGCTGCGCAAGGCCAGGCGGGCGCGCGCCAGGCGGCTCTTGATCGTACCAACCGGAACGCGCAAAACCGCAGCAGCTTCTTCATAGGACAGCCCCTGCACGTCCACCAGGATCGTGACCGTGCGATACTTGGGCGCCAGTCTTTCCAGGCATTGGTGAATGGCGTGTTCCAGTTCGCGCTGCTCGACCTGCTCAAGGGGCAGGCGCGCCGGATCTGCCAGCCGCAGCGCCGAATCCATCACATCCCCAAAATCATCCACTTGTTCCAAAGGCTGGGTAGGGCGGCGGCGCAGATAACGCAACTGGTCATAGCAGGCATTGACCGCAATGCGCGTCAGCCAGCCGCGCAAGGACCCGCCCCGAAACAAGCCCAGGCTGCGGAAGGCAGAAAGAAAGGCCTCCTGCGTGGCATCGGCGGCCGCGTCTTCATCATTCAGAATATTCAGCGCGATGCGGAACAACAGGTTTTCGTAATTCAATACCAGTTGATTGAAGGCTTCCAAGTCCCCTTGCTGCGCCGCCCGGATCAAGCATTGTTCGTCGTATGAGAAAATCAACATGTGTGCATCCTTTCCGCACACATTCTTTATACATCGCCGATGTCACAGGCGCGCAACTGGCCTGTGTCAATTTTGTAACATCAGGGTTTGCCGCGTTTCATAACGGGCAGGCGGACGGTGAAAACCGTACCGCGCGGATCTTCCTGTTGGCTGCGGACCGTTACCTGACCGTTATGCAGGGCGACGATCCGCCGCACCAGGGCCAGACCGAGGCCGCTGCCTTCCGTACCCCGCGCGTTCGCGCCCCGATAAAGTTCCTCAAAAATGCGTTCCAGATCATCTGCGGGGATGCCCGGCCCTGAATCAGCCACCTCGACCACGATGTCCCTGCCGCCTTCGATGGCGCGCACCTCCAGCGAGTCATCCGCACAGGTAAATTTGAGCGCGTTCTCGACCAGGTTATAAAACACGAGGCCAAGCAAATCCCGGTCGCCGGTGACAGGCGGGAACGGCCAGGGAACGCGCGAGATGAGCACGTTGACGTGACGATCCTGATGCGCCGGCAGGGATTTTACGGCTCCGACAATCTCTTCCAACAAAGCAGGGATATCTACCGGCAGGCGTTCCAGCGGACGCTCTTCCAAGTCGGAGAGTTTACGCAGGTCGGCCAGCAGGCGGATGAGGCGATCCACGGCGCGCCCGGCGTTTTCAGCCGCGCTCTTGCGTTCGGCTGTGAAACGCGATTCACGGACATTGGCCAGGGCAGCCTGCAAGCCAGTCAGTGGATTCTTGATCTCGTGGTCAAGGCGGCGCAAAAAACGGCGCTGGCTGAGGGCGGCTTCGCGCAGGGACCTGTCCAATTGGCGGCGGGCCTGGCTTTCCTTCCGCCGTCCGTTCCAGACCATGCCAGCCAGAAAGATCGAGCATAGGACGCCCAAAACAAACGCCACCATCCCAACATCCACTTTGAACACCAGCAGCGGGACGGGTTGCAAAAAGGCCTGCGCCAGAACAGAGGCCAGCGCGCCCAATAACCACGGTAGGCTGACAAGCAGGATCGTCCGCCAATTCTTTTTCGGCAAGGTCAGCCCTCCCCATGGACGACAGCGATGAAGCGATAGCCTTCACCCGGAATGGTCTCGATGAAGCGCGGCTCGGCAGGATCATCGTTCAAAGCGCGGCGCAATTCGGCCATGCGCGTGTCCACCGTGCGCGTCCCGGCGGGATATTCCCAACCCCAGACCACTTCCAGCAGGCGCTCACGGCTGATGGCTTCATCAGGGTGGGTCATCATGTATTCGAGCACAGCCAGGGCTTTGGGAGTCAGGTCAAGGGTCGCGCCTGCCAGCGTCACGCGGCGGGCACGGCGATCCAGGACGAGTTCGCCTGCACTCAATAACCAGGAGGTGGAAAGGGAACGCCCACCCGGGCGGGCGCGTCGCAGAACGGCGCGGATGCGCGCCAGTAATTCATGTGGATCGAAGGGCTTATTGAGGTAATCGTCGGCGCCCTCTTCAAGCGCCAGGGCGCGCTCGGCGGCCTCCCCCACCTGCGTCAACAGGATGGTGGGGGTCCACTGGTTGGCGCGGCGCAAACGACGCAGGGTCTCACGCCCATCCATGCGCGGCATGAGTACATCCAGGATGATCAAATCGGGCCGGTGAGACTGGGCCTTGTCAAGCGCGGCTGCACCATCCTTGACGACCAGGACGTGGAAACCAGCGCGTTCAAGGAACGGGGCCAGGCTGTCGGCAATGGTCGGATCGTCATCGGCGAGCAGGAGGGTGGGACGTTCGCGGGACATGGTCGGGACTTGGAAAGGGCCTGGTCACGAGGACCAGGCCCTTCGTCTGGAAAGAGGCGGAGTAGTCCGCTGCTAGGGTGTCGGGGTTTCGCTGGGAGGCGCCGTCGTGTTGGTAGGAGTCGGCGGGATTGGTGTCTCGGTGGGAGGAACCGTTGTGTTCGTGGCAGTTGGCGGCGCCGATGTGTTCGTGGGAGGAACCGGTGTGAATGTGGAGGTCGGAGGCGCTGCCAGGGTTGGCGTAGCAGATGGAACGATAGCCGTAGCGGGGAGAACACCGTTGTAGATGATCGGCGCGACCCACAAGGCGCGGTCACCCGAAGATGAGCCGGTCGCCAGCACGGTCAGGATGAACTTGACGCTCTGCCCAGCCAGCGGCGAGAGGTCAAAATCGGCCTGGTAATACAGACCTTCGTACTTCTCCACAAACGCCCAGTAGGTTTGAATGGAGCCGCTGCCGATCTGGTAATCGAGGCGGAAGACCACATAGCAGGAGGTGGCGCCATATGCACAGTTGACGATGGAGCGGAAGCGGTCGCCAGTCCTGACAGTGTAAGGTGGATAGAAGCCTTGGATATAACCGTTATAGATCCCTTGCGGGTAGGTCACCAGGCCAAGCTGCGAAACGATGGCGCCGTTTTCCAACTGAGGATTGGCGACCGGGAATACGAAGCCCCTGGCGTCACCGTCCGTGCCGGGACAAGGCAGTTGCCCTGCGCCGCTGAACCAGGCCGCTGAACAAACGTTGGAGGCGAAGTCATAGGCCGTGCCAGGAATGGGCGTTCCCGGCGTGACAGGTGTGCCCGGCGTGGGAGGCGTCACTGGCGTGCCATAGACCTTGATCTCGACCCACCAGGATTTGGTGCCCGCGGAACCAATGCCAAAGGGCACACCGCTGGCGTTCTTGAACTTCCAGTAACCGCGGTAGGTACCCGCAGTGGCAGGAGCAGTGAGCACGACGCTGACATCCACGGTCTGGCCTGGAGCCACGTTCGTGGGCATCGGCACAGAATCTGACC
>JAKANW010000138.1 GCA_021823555.1 Chloroflexota bacterium | reverse complement strand
TCCGATCTCTTCCTGGTTTTTGTGGCGCTGGCATGCAGCGCAGTGACCCATACGAACTGGCTGCGGCTCTTCTGATGCAGTGGCTGCTGGCTGGCTTCATCCTGCTAAGGCTGTTCTCGTCGCCGATCGGGATTACGTCGCCGCTTCCCGGAGAAACCCTGCGCGGGCCAGTCAACGTGACCGGTGACAACGTGGTTGATCCGGCTACATTCCTGTATAGCGAATTGGCCTTTGCCTATGCCAACGACCCGACAGGCACATGGTTTCTGATCGCTACGATCAACCAGCCTGTGGAAGGCGGCACACTCGCCACCTGGGACACGACCTCTCTGACCGATGGCGACTACATCCTGCGCCTGCGGGTATATTTGCAGGATGGCACAACCCAGGATGCCACCGTGACCGGCTTACAGGTGCGCAACTATTCGCTGACCCCAACAGCTACCGCTATCTCAACGTTGGAAGCGGAGCAGACTGTTTTACCAACCACGACTGCTACCATCACACAGACTCCCACCCCTGCGCCCACGCTTCCTCCTCTGACCGTCCTGCCTGCCACCGTTCCCTCGAATTATCCCACGCCCACGCCGCTGTCCGCCAACCCCGCTGCCCTGACGGTTGCATCCATCTTATCCACGTTTGGGCGCGGTGCGCTCCTGGCCCTGATCTTATTCATCATACTGGGCATCTTCCTGCGGCTGCGCCGCTCCTGACACATGACACCTGACACTTTCTTGCTGGTCGGCCTCGGCAACCCGGGCCGCGAATACAAAGGCAACCGCCACAACGTCGGCTTCATGCTGATTGACCGCCTCGCCGTCCGTTTGAACGCGCGCGGCATGAAATTGCAAGCGAAGGCAATTGTCACGACAGCCGTTTACCAGGAGCGCAAACTCATCCTGGCCAAGCCGCAGACGTATATGAATCTGTCTGGCCAGTCTGTGCAGGGACTGGCGCATTTCTACAAACTTCCGCTCGAAAACCTGCTGGTCGCCCACGATGATCTTGACCTGTCCTTCGGCACGCTGCGCATTCGCCCGGGCGGGGGAGCGGGCGGACAGAAAGGTGTGGCGTCTGCCATCGAACGGCTCGGTTCCAAGGACTTTCCCCGCTTGCGGATAGGCATCGGGCGCCCACCTGGTCGCATGGATCCCGCCGCTTATGTGTTGCAGGATTTCTCAAAAGATGACCTGCCCATCCTCTCCGACATTCTTGATCGCGCTGCCGATGCCGCGTTGGAATTCGTGGTCAATGGGCTGGATAAGGCGATGAATAAGTTCAATGGGTCGGTGAATGAACTGAAATAGCAGATGTGGGTGTGGATTGGCAATCCGCTCCACTATAAAGATATAAAAACGTGTCATCACAACTTCTTGTCTCATCTATTCAGTCTCTGCCAGCGTATCGCTCCCTTCTGGCGGGTGTGCAGGCCGGCAAAACCTTGTCCGCATTGGCCCTGCCTCGTTCTGCGCGCCTGCCGGTGCTGGCTGCTTTGCAGGGGGATTTGAACCAACCAATCCTGCTCATTACCGACCGCGCGGACCATGCGCTGGCGCTCTTCGATGAGTTGGGCTTCTGGCTCGAGTCGCCGCGTTATTTGTTTGCCGAGCCGAATCCGTTGTTTTATGAGCAGGCAGCCTGGGGCGTGACCACGCGCCGCGAACGCCTCTCAGCTCTCACGGCGTTGGCCGCCTATCACCTGCCGTTTGCCCAAAAGCCGGAAATGCCTCCGTCCGTGGTGGCCTCTGTCCGGGCGTTGATGACGCGCACGCTTCCAAGGCGGGATTACCTCAAAGCGTGCAAAAAAATCTCGACAGGGCAAAAGGTCCAGCCGGAGGTGTTGCTGCGATCCTGGGGCGGGATCGGCTACCAGCGCGTCAATACTGTGCTCGAGCCAGGACAGTTTTCCCATCGCGGCGGTCTGCTGGATGCCTGGCCGTTGACCGAAGCGCATCCCGTCCGCCTGGATTTCTTTGGCGATGAGGTGGAAACCATTCGCCGCTTCGACCCGGCCTCCCAGCGCACCATTGAGAAATTAGAGTCTATTCTGATTACCCCGGCTCGTGAGTTCATCCTGGATGCAGCGAGAAACGAGGATCAGACCGATTCCCAGTTCACTGAATTCCACATTCCATGGCTGCATTCCACCCCGTCCAGCCTGTTGGATTATCTGCCCGCCAAGTCGCTGGTGCTGATGGATGATCTCGGCTTGATCGAAATCATGTCCAATGAAGTGGAAGAACAAGCCATCAAACTCAAGCAGGAGAGTATCGAAGAAGGTACGCTGGCGCCCGATTTCCCGATCCCGTATTTGACGTGGTCGGAGTTGCGGGACAGTTTGCATGGGCGCGTTGAGTTGGAATTGGGGCGCCCCGCAGAGCCAGTGGCCAGTGACCAAGTATCAGTGGATAATTTGGCGGAGCAGTTCGGGCACATCGAACGGTTCGCCGGGCGGCTCAAGCCGTTTGAAGATTATCTGGCGGGTCTGGTCAAAGCGGACAAGCAGGTTGTGATTGTCTCGCGTCAACGCGCCCGCCTAGAAGAACTTTGGAATCAGACCGTGGACCGTGGACTGTTGACCGAAAAAGACTCACCGTCCTCCGTCCCCCGTCCACTGTCAATTACTTTTATCGAAGCCTCGCTTTCCGAAGGTTGGCAACTCGGTGACCTCTATCTGATCACAGACTCGGAAGTCTTTGGCTGGGAGCGGCCCCAGCCGCGTCTCCGCCAGCGGCCTTCCGCGGAGGCTCCCGAAATGTTCTACGCGGACCTCCAGCCGGGCGACCTGGTGGTACACGTGGATCACGGCATTGGCCGCTTTACCGGCCTCGTCCAACGACAACTGGATGGACACGAACGCGAGTTTTTGGCGGTGGAATACGAGGGTGGGGATACGCTCTTCGTCCCCGTGCACCAGGCTGACCGTCTGACACGATACGTTGGCGCGGATGGCGGCGTCCCGGCCCTCGACCATCTCGGTGGCCAGGTCTGGTTGGAGAAGAAAGCGCGCGTCAAGGAAGCGGTACGGAAAGTGGCCGAAGAATTGCTCGACCTGTATGCCCGGCGGCAGGTCTCGGTCGGCTATGCTTATCCTGCCGATACCACCTGGCAGAAGGAGTTGGAAGATTCCTTCCCATACGTTGAGACCGAAGACCAGAAGCGTGCCTTGGCCGAGATCAAACGCGACATGGAAATACCGCGTCCCATGGATCGCCTGTTATGCGGCGATGTGGGCTATGGTAAAACCGAAGTCGCCTTGCGGGCGGCCTTCAAGGCTGTGATGGATGGCAAGCAGGTTGCCATCCTGGTGCCTACGACCGTTTTGGCGCAGCAGCACTATGAGACATTTCTGCAACGCCTGGCGGCTTTCCCGGTCAAAGTGGAGATGCTCTCACGTTTCCGCACCCCGCGCGAACAAAGCGAGATCCTGCTGGCCCTTGCCCTGGGCGAGGTGGACATCATCATCGGCACGCACCGCTTGATCTCCTCCGACGTTCAATTCAAGGATTTGGGGCTGGTGGTCATTGACGAGGAGCAGCGCTTCGGGGTGACGCACAAGGAGCACCTCAAGAAGTTGCGCACCGAAGTGGACGTGTTGACCCTGACGGCCACGCCCATCCCGCGCACGCTCTACATGGCGCTGACCGGCGTGCGCGATATCTCGAATTTGAACACGCCGCCCGAAGAACGCCTGCCGATCGTCACGCATGTTGGCCCCTATTCGCCAAAACTGGTGCGGCAGGCCATCCTGCGCGAACTGGAGCGCGGTGGCCAGATCTTTTTTGTACACAACCGCGTCCACACGATTGACGCGATGCAAGCCCACCTTGGGCAGCTCGTGCCTGAAGCGCGCGTGGAAATCGCTCACGGCCAGATGCCGGAACAGGAACTCTCGGGGGTCATGCACCGCTTCACAGCCGGTGTGATTGATATCCTGCTCTCCACCACGATCATTGAATCGGGTCTTGACATTCCAAACGCCAACACGTTGATCGTGGACCGCGCCGACACCTTCGGCCTGGCGCAGCTCTACCAACTACGCGGGCGTGTGGGACGCGGGGCCATGCGCGCTTACACTTATTTCTTCCGCCATAATAAACTGCCTCCAACGTTTGAAGGCCAGCAGCGCCTGGAAGTGATCGCCGAAAATACCCAGCTTGGCGCCGGCTACTCGATCGCCATGCGCGACCTGGAAATCCGCGGGGCGGGCGAATTGCTTGGCACGCGCCAACACGGATTTATTCAGGATGTTGGCTTTCACCTATACACGCGATTGCTTGCCGATGCTGTCCGTCGTTTAAGGTTTGCAGGTTCAAAGTTACAGGTTGGTCAGGCCGAACAACCTTCCAACTTTCCAACCCTTCGATCAGGCTCAGGGCAGGCCTTTAACCTTCAACCCGTTGCCATGCCCGTCAACGTGGATTTGCCTCTCGCGGTGGGCATTCCCTCCGATTACATCCCTGACCAGGACCTGCGCCTGCGACTCTATCGCCGCATCGCCGACCTGCGCGACGAGACCGAGATCGATGCGCTGGCTGCCGAGTTCCGTGACCGCTTCGGTCCGCTGCCCGAAATGATGCAGAACCTGTTCTACCAGATGAGCGTCAAGTTGCGCGCCGAGAAGATCGGCTTGAACGTCGTCAGTTGGGAGGGGGGACAGGTCATGCTCCGTTTTCCGGAACCAGCCGATGGGTCCGAAGCGAAGCGCTTGCCGGATGCTGGACCAGGCGTCCGGGGTGGCAAGTCGGCTTATTGGGTCACGTTTTCCAAGGATGAATCCTGGACGGTCAGGCTGCTGGAAGTGTTGAGACAATTGGGTGATGGTTAGCCGCGCGAACGTCCCTTAACCTGTGCCGTATCCATCGAGGAGCATTCGAATAAAAAAGCGCATCGCAGTTCTCTTTTTATTACTGGTTTTGATGGCCGCGGCCTGCGCGCCGACCATTGCCCCCACTCCCAGCCTTGACCAGATCGTCCAGCAAACCTTTGTGGCGTTGACCGCGCAGGCGGCGGTTTCCACGCCAAGGCCGGCGGCCTCAGCGCCTTCTACGCCAACGATCGTAACGACCGGTTCCATTGCTGGCGCCCTGAACTATCCCGCTGATTCCCTGCCTGCCATGCGTGTGGTTGTGTTCAGCGCAACAAACAGCCAATCCTACTTTTATGTGGATACCCCCGCGGGGCAGAACTGGTATCAACTTAATAACTTGCCGCCGGGAACGTATACGGTGGTGGCCTACAGCCTCGGCGGAGCAGGGTTCCCAGTTGGACTGGCTGGGGGATTTACCGAGGTAATGCGCGGGAATGCAAATAATCATGCCCTCGTGACGGTTACGGTGACAGCCGGACAGATCACGCAAAACATCAACCCTGGCGACTGGTACGTTGCGGCTAACGCCTTCCCGCCCATGCCCGGGCCTACGCCTTCTCCGAACCTGGTGGAGCCGCCCACTCTCAAGCCCGAGGGCGGCATCACGGGCACGCTCACCTATCCATCAGAGAGTCTGCCTGCGATGGGCGACATTAATCCGATGGACTGGTACGCCCCGAATGAAACCTTTCCCTACTCCTCGCTTCACTAACGGACCTCAAGCCTGTTCCCGTTGCCGAGGGCGAATCACGTCCTCGGCTTTTTGTTGTGGTAGAATTAGAACACCCGTTCCCTTTTGCCTTAATGATAAAAAATGGACTTCAAACTTCAAGCTCCCTTTCAGCCCATGGGCGACCAGCCCGAAGCCATCAGCGGACTCGTCGAAGGCGTCCGCAATGGCAAACGCAACCAGGTTTTGCTCGGCGCGACAGGCACAGGCAAGACCTTTACGATTGCATCGGTTATCCAGCAATTGCAGATTCCGGCGCTGATCATGGCGCACAACAAGACCCTGGCTGCACAATTGTATTCCGAGTTCAAGGAATTCTTCCCGGAGAACGCGGTCGAATACTTTGTATCTTATTACGATTACTACCAGCCGGAAGCCTACGTCCCGCGCCATGATCTCTATATCGAAAAAGAGACCGAGATCAACGAAGAGATCGAGCGTTTGCGCCTGGCTGCTACAACTGCATTGATCTCGCGGCGGGATGTGATCATTGTCGCCTCGGTGTCCTGCATCTATGGTTTGGGGTCGCCGGAGGAATTCGGCAAGGGGACAGTGGTTTTGCAGGCGGGGCAGTTGTACCGCCGCAATGCGTTGCTCCGGCAATTAATTGAATCACAATACCAGCGTAATGACATGGAACTGCGTCCCGGCACCTTCCGCGTGCGCGGCGACACGCTGGAGATCATCCCGGCCTACGAAGAGAAGCGCGGCTTCCGCATCATTTTTTTTGGCGATGAGGTCGAGCACATCATGCAGTTCAATCCGCTCACGGGTGAAGTGCTCGATGAGCCGAACGAAGTCTCGATCTATCCAGCCAAACAGTATTTGACTGATTCGGATAGGATGAAGGAAGCCATCGCCAATATCGAAGGCGAGTTGGATGAGCGCCTCAAAATGTTCAAGGAGACCGGTAAATTGCTGGAAGCGCAGCGTCTTGAACAACGCGCCCGCTATGACCTGGAGATGCTCAAGGAAGTGGGCTATTGCTCCGGCATCGAGAACTACTCGCGCCACCTGGATGGCCGCGCTCCGGGTACCCATCCGTGGACGCTGATTGACTTCCTGCCCAGCGATTACCTGCTGGTGCTGGATGAGAGTCACATGACCGTGCCGCAGATCCGCGGCATGTACAATGGCGACCGCTCGCGCAAAGAGACGCTGGTCGAGTACGGTTTCCGCCTGCCCAGCGCGCTGGACAATCGTCCGTTGAAGTTCAATGAATTTGAAGAAGTAATGGGTTCCACCATTTACACATCCGCCACACCCGGACCGTATGAAATGGAGTGCGCTGAGCAGATTGTCGAGCAGATCATCCGCCCGACGGGACTCATTGACCCGGATGTGGAAGTGCGTCCCACCAAAGGCCAGGTGGATGACCTGGTCGGAGAGATCAGGCAAAGGGTCGAGGGAGGTGAGCGTGTTCTCGTCACCACATTGACCAAACGCATGGCAGAGGACTTGTCCGAGTACATGCAGGAATTGGGGATCAAAGTCCATTACCTGCATTCGGAAGTGGAGACGCTGGAACGAATCGCGATTTTGCGCGACCTGCGCCTGGGCGTATTCGACGTGCTGGTGGGGATCA
>JAKANW010000137.1 GCA_021823555.1 Chloroflexota bacterium | reverse complement strand
ATGTCGCCGTTGGATGCGCCAATGGCGCGCATCACGCCGATCTCACGCGTGCGTTCCAGGACGTTGATGCTCATCGTGCCCATCAAACCCAACCCGCCAACAACGGCGATCAGCGAGGCCATAACCAACATGAAATAGACCAGGATGTCGGTGGTGGCTTTTTGGCTCTTGATGAAATCCGCACCCAATTGCGTGGAACCGACTTGGATGCCGCGTTGCTCGTACAGCGAGTTGATCTGGTCTGAGATGCGCTTTTGCGAAGCGGCGTCATGCTGGTCCGTCAGGATGCGAACCGAATAGACCTGCCCCGGACGGCCAATCAGCCGGCTGAGATATTCGTAATTGACGTACAGCAACGGCGGGTTCACATTCCCAACCATGGTGTAGAAACCAACGATGTGCCATTTGGTTTCCTTGCCATCAATGTCGATGGAAAGCCAGTCGCCAACTTTCAGGTTGGGGAATTTCTGTAATAAGTGATTGCCGATCACGACCGCGTTCTCGTCACCCGTTGTCAACCAGCGTCCCGCGGTGATGACCGGATCGATCAGCGTGGAGGTGGAGGGCGGCGCAACGAACATAATTTGTGTGCCGGTTTCTTCGCGGTTCATGTACAAGGTGCCGCCATATTCGGTCCAGCCTTCCACGCTGGAAACGCCGGGCACACTTTGGGCAATAGCCGAGACTTCATCAAAGCGGTAGTAATGCCCAAAGGAAGTGTTGATGTCTGCCAGGATGTACCCTTGAATGTCTTTGATGGTCTGGTCGAACGAGGCCCACAGGTTGTAGACGCCGATGAAAATGCTGCCTGCCAATACAAGCGTGAACAATGTCAGTCCGAGGCGCAGTCTCCGGCGGAATGCGTTTCGCAGCGACAGGCGCATCGGGCGCGGCAGGAGCAGTGCGCCGCGGCTGACGTTCTGGGTTTTGGGCTTGGCGTTTCCGCCGAGGCCGTAATCGCTTAATGCCTCCCGCACCGTGATACGGACGCTGTTCAAGATCGGCCAGATGGCTGCCAGCAACGGAATTACCAATGCCACCACTGCCTCTTGAATTAACGAGGACGGGAAATTTTGGTAGGGGATGGGCGTGAAATTCAAATAGCTCGCCATCCCATTGCCAATGGTCTGGGCAACTTTATTCGCCAGCGGAACGGCAATTGCCAGTGCCGCCAGGCCGAACGTCAGGATCAGCACCACGTACATCGCAAAGATTTGGAGGGTGTCTCCTCCAACCGCTTTCATGATTCCGATCTGGCGTGTCTGTTGGGTCAGTAAAGCGGTAATGGTGTTGATGATCAGGAAGGCGCTCAACAAAACGGTCATGTAGCCCAACACACCGAGTACAAAGAAGATGCCTTGCGTGGTGCTCCAGGCATAATGGTGACCCGGTTGGTACACATTCACAAAGTTCACCGTTGCGCCGGCGTGTTCCATGCGGTCAGCTACGGCCTGTGCCACCTCGGTCACATGCACCTGGTCGGTGGGCTTCTCCAGCACACTAATGGCGAGTTGATTGTACACGCGTGAACCACCGAGCCATTCCAGCGTGGTAGGCGTCACATAGGCGTCGATAAGTTGCGAAAGGTTATACGGCGGCCCGGCCACATCGTGGATATAACCAGCCAGCGTCAGTTCGCGCTGCCGGCCATTGGAAAGCTCGATCACCAGCGTATCGCCTGGTTTGTAGCCGAGCGACTGCGCCGAAGCGTCAATGAGCACTTGCTTGTCGCCCAGCAGGGGGATCCTGGTTTCGCCGGGCGCAGGCTTGAGCAAGTTGACCGTCAGTTGCCCCGGATCCTTGATACCGGTGAACAAGACATCAATTGGTGCCATACCCGGCCTGAGGACTTTTGCACTTGTGGAAGAGCGGCCTTCCACGGCTCTCACGCCTGGCACCGTGCGCGCCAGTTTCACCATATCGTCATCCAGCGGGTAGGCGTACACGGTCCCTTCGGATGGCTGGGCGGAAAGGTAATCAGTATCCATACTTTGGAGCATGTACTGATTCATGTTGTTGTTTACCCCCACCGCAAAGGTTCCGACCATGATCATCAGGATGGTTAGGACGGTGCGCGACTTATTGCCCCAAAAGTCCATCCAGATTTTTTTCCAGCGGCTGGCGATCATGACGGCTTCTCCCGTTTGGCGACATTCTCCTGTTCATGGCGGTCGGCCGCCTGGTGGAGCGTCTCACGCGTGACCTCGGACTGGTCCAGCAATTCTTTGAGCTGCTCAAACCGGATAGACAGCACCTCCGCCGGCCCCGTCTCGGAAGCGCGGATGGAAGCGCGATGTTTCTTTTCGTGGAAGAATTCCATCTCGCCAAAATATTTCCCAGGGCCGAGCTGCACCACCACCACATCCGATTGATTCTGGCGCGGCAGAAAAACTTCCACCGAGCCTTTGGTTACAATGTAGAACGCGTTGGCGTCAGATCCTTGCGTCAGAATCATCGCGCCGGGTTCGTACTGATGTTTTTCCGCAATGCGGCTGGCCTGCAATAACTGTTCGCGCGTCATCGTGGACATGGCGCGAGCCACGTATTCGTTGACGATCTCGCCATCGGTAATCAACGCAGTGCGGTGAGCGCGCTTTGCCAACCCGCTGTCGTGCGTGACGACGATGATGGTTTTACCTTGCGCCACCAGGCTGTTGAACAGCTCGAAGACGCTGTCGGCGGCTTTAGAGTCCAGGTTGCCGGTTGGTTCGTCCGCGATGACGACCGGCGGGTCGTTCGCCAAGGCTCGGGCAATCGCCACGCGTTGCTGCTGTCCGCCGGAGAGCGCGGTGGGAAGTTTGTAGGCATGCTCGGCCAATTCCACCAATTCGAGCAGTTCGAGAGCGCGTTGCTCGCGCTGGCGCATGGGATAGGTCCGGCAGAAGTCCATTGGCAGCATGACGTTCTCAATCACCGAAATGGTCGGCAGGAGTTGAAAGAATTGGAATACCACACCCAGGTTCTTCCCGCGCCAGCGTGCCATGCGGTTCTCATTCAATTCGTGCACCGCCGTACCGTTGACATAGACTTCGCCCTCGGACGGGCGGTCGATGCCGGTGATCATATTCAATAAGGTGGATTTGCCGCTGCCCGATTTGCCGATGATGCTGACGAATTCGCCCGCCTGGATCTGCAATTCGATATTGTTCAAGGCATGGTAATCGCCGATGGCGGTCTTGTAATATTTGTGGACACCGCGCACGTCGATCATTGGGCGGTTGCCGTTGCCATTATGTTCATTCTTGGGTTTACTAAAGAAGGACATAGGAGCCTCATAGAGTGAGTCCAAAGTTTTCAAGCTTCAGCGTTCCAACGTCGGGAGACGTTGGAGTCCGCTTTGCTACTCGAAGCTGGTTTCGGCGGTCATGCCCCAGCGCATGGCGGGGTCGGACTCGGTCAACAAGACGGTGACTTCGTAAACAATGTCACCCTGATTTTCGGAATAGCTCTGCCCGATGAGCAGGATGTTGCCCTTCAGTTCCTTGCCAGGAATGGCATCCAACTTGACAGTGACGGGCTGGCCCTCGGAGAGTTTCACAACGTCGATTTCGGTCAGATCGGTGGTTTTGACCACCCACTTCGAAGTGTCCGCCAGCGTAACAGCCGCCTGTCCCGAAGATGCGAATTCACCGGCCTTTATCTTGAGGCTCATGATTGTCCCGCCAAAGGGAGCGCGCAATTCAGCATTGGCAAGCGCGGCGCGGCGCCCCGCGGTGGCTTCGGAGAAATTCGGATCATTCAGGCTGTCGGAGTTGGCCTTGGCATCGGCCAGGCGCGCTTGGGCGGCCTCGAGGGTTGTGGACAGGTCCATCCATTGGATGGCGCGGCGATATTTCGACCAGGCGTCATCGAGCTGTCGTTTCTTTTCGCGGGCCGTCTGGTTATTGGTGTTGTAGTCTTTGTAGGGTTCGTAGGCCGCGCGGGCGTCGTTCACTTTTTGGAGGGTGGCATCCACAGCCTCGTTCGGAGTCTGACCCGAAAATTCATTGGGAACGTCAAAATTGTCCAACGCGAGCTGGGCCTGACGCGTCCCTTCGTAGGCCGCGTTCAGTTCCTCTTGCGCAGCGACCTTCGCATCTTCCAGCGACTTGGTCTGGGTTCCTTCCAGCCGAGCGATAACCTGCCCTGGTTTGACCTGGTCGCCCTCCTTGACCAGCACTTCGCTCACCAGCCCGCTGGCGTTCAAGGCGATGTCCGCATAGCGAATCGGTTCCAGACGTCCGTCTGAAACGATGGTTTTATCTGCAACGACGGTTGGAATGGCTGTGGGGGTTGGGGACGCGTTACTGGGCATGCCGCAAGCCGAGAGGAGCAGGCTGAGGGCGATCAAAATAATAGCGGGTTTGAAATGGTACATGGCATTCTCCTGAATTCTTCTATTCGACTAATGGTTCCAGTCTATCTACGTTGAAATTCCCAAGTCGTTGCAGGCTGTGCGGGTTTTGATCCCAATGTTCGGAGGCAAACTGGTCGATTAAAGGGTAGCAAAGAAAATAAAAGAACCCACCATACTCGCGGCGGGTTCTTTTCCTAGCCAAGTGGATAGGGTGCGAGTGTAATTTCAAGAGGGTGCGCGCCATTCAGCGACGATTTCCAATTCATTTTCAAGAAATTGCCGCCGCGTTTCGGAGCGCATGATCTTGCCGCTGGAGGTTTTTGGGATGCTGGATTTTTTGATGAGCACCACCGCGTAGGCACGGATGCCGTGTTCGCGGGCGATGTTGGTGCGGATGGACTTGATGACCTCGTTCCAGTCCACGCCAGCCATTTCGCGGTGCTGCACTTCATGAACCACCACCAGGTTTTCCACCCCGTTGATCTTGACGGCAAATGCTGCGCCGCTCCCGGGACGCAAGCCGGAGTGGGTATTCTCAACGGTCATCTCCACATCTTGTGGGTAATAGTTGCGACCGCGCACAATCAAGAGGTCCTTCTGGCGGCCGGTGATGTAAAGGTGACCATCGTGCATGAAGCCCAGGTCGCCGGTGCGCAGGAAGGGACCTTCGTTCGTGCCCTCGATGTGAGCACGGAAGGTGTGCGCGGTTTCCTCCGGACGGTTCCAGTAGCCTTCGCCCACGCTGCCGCCGCGCACCCAGACTTCACCGACTTCATTTTCAGCGCAGCGCGTCCGCGTCTGCGGATTGACGATGGCGATTTCATAGTCCACCAGCGGTGCGCCGGAACTGACAGGTTCAGCGTATTCCTTCGGGTCGTCGGATGTGCTGGGGACGAGTTTGCCCTCCTCAAAGTCGGAGCGGCGGACGCGGTAGGTGATCGTCTTGGGCGCGCCGGAATAGAAGGAAATCACCAGGGTGGTTTCCGCCATACCGTAGCAGGGAGAAAACGAGGTCGGTGCGAAACCGAAGGGGGCAAATTTTTCGGCAAAGCGCGCCTGTGTCTCGGCACGCACCGGTTCGGCGCTGTTGTAGGCGATCTTCCAACTGGACAGGTCCAGCCCGTCGCATTTTTCAAGCGGGATTTTGCTGACGCACAATTCGTAGGCGAAGTTCGGTCCGCCGCTGGCGGTGATGTTGAACTTTTGAATCGCCTTCAACCAGTGGAGTGGGTTTTGCATGAACTGGATGGGTGTCATCAGGATGCTTGGCGTGCGATCCATGGGCGTGAGGAACACGCCGATCAACAGGCCCATGTCGTGGAAGAGCGGCGTCCAGGTGAGAATGGCCGATTCGTCCCAGGAATATTCGCGGGCGCGCGTGGCGTGCAGGGCATGCATGTTGTGTGAGAAGTTGCGGAAGCTGATGATCACGCCTTTGGGAATGTTGGTGGAACCGGAGGTGTATTGGATGAAGGCGATGTCTTCGGGCCGGACCTGCCGGGGTTGCCAGGACAGCCCAGCGGTGGAGCGAAGCGAGTCACGCGTGACCCAGCGGAGGGCCGCGAAATCCGGAAATTGGTCCGCCGTTTGGGCGAACGCGTTCTGGTATTCGGGCGTGGTCAGCACCAGCGAGGCGCGCGCGTCCTTGGCAATAGCATCCAATCGTTGGGCCGAGCGGTTGAGACCGGGCGGATTGGTGGGGATGGGAATGATGCCCGCGTACAGGCAGGCGTACATGGCTTTGATGAATTCCAGCCCGGTGGGGTAGACGAGCAGGGCGCGCTGACCCGGCTCGGCCGCGTGCTGCAAGTACGCGGCCATAGCCTTTACATCGCGGTCAAGTTGACTGTAGGTGAGGCTTTCGTTCTCGGATTCTTTGGCACCGAGCAGCAGGTGGGAGAGACGGTCGGGGTCTTCCTGTGCGCGGCGCTGGAGAACTTCAACAGGATTGATGAAAGGAAGTGCCATTTGGATTTAAGCTTCGGCCAGCCCGGCGAGAATCTTGTCGGTGATAAGGTTGATGGTGTCCATGTTCTCGACGGTCAGGTCGGGATCGGGGATGTAGAGGTTGAATTCGGTTTCGATAAAAACGCCGACCTGCGCCATGGCGAAGGAGTCGATCAATCCGCTCGAAAAGAGAGGTTCATCGTCTTGGAGGGAGTATTCGGGGTTTTTGAGAAGTTCCTTCACGGTGAAGGTTCGTACTTTTTGCAGGACTTCATTGCGGTCCATGGATGGGTCTCCTTGCTGGAAAAATTGAGGCGTTATTGCATTCGGATCACGGATAAATAAACATGGGTGGGGCGCTCTGTAATTGCTGAATAATGATCGCTCCCATTGTAATGGACACGATCAGAATCGTTTGCAGCCAGGCCGGCCACTTCATGAAGACTAGTTCGTCATTGCTGCGATATTGGAACCAATCCACCACGAACGAAAGGATGAGAACAGCCACGGGGCGCAGGTCGATCATCTGCCAATCCCAACCGAAAATGATTTGGCGGTAGTAAACCAATGAACCTTTCAAGGTTAAGACAAACGGCGCAGTGGCAAGCAGCATGATGATCACAATCCCGGCCGAGGAAAGAAGCCTGCGCCAGAGCGAAATGGATTTGGTGGGCACGGCCGGGCGGAACAACATGCGGATATTTTCGAACACGATCAGCAATCCCATGAACAAGCCCCACGTCAGCAAACTGGGCAGCATCCCAGACTTATTGATGACGTGCCAAAATCCGCTGACGAGCATGGTGACCAGGGGTGGGATGATCAAATTGGGAATGTTCGTCCGGCTTGGGTTGCGCCGCAGGAAGGCGCGGCTGAGGGGCATGTAGATGTAATCCCGCAGCCATTGGGAGAGACTGATGTGCCAGCGCAGCCAGAAATCGGAGAAATCTTTGGA
>JAKANW010000136.1 GCA_021823555.1 Chloroflexota bacterium | reverse complement strand
TCAATTAAGCCACCCACCCCGGATCGGACTCCTGCCACCTTTCCCGTTTGGCTGGCGCGGCAGTGGATTGACTCTGCCAGAAGCAGTCTTCGGTCAATACATCGCCAATTTGCTGGATAGCCTGCGGGACGATGGCTTTACGCGCGTGTACTACCTTGCGCCACAGGGAATTGATCCGCAGTCCTCTACGCGGGTTCCGAACACCGAATCGCGGATCTTGCTTCCCAATTCATCACTTTATTCTCGGCCAAACTTTCTGCCCCCAGACTCCGAACGCGGCAAAGTCATTCTGATTCCGATTGGTCACACCGAACAACATGGCTATCACCTGCCCCTCTCGGTGGATACGTTGATTATTGATGCAATTGCAAAGGGTGTAGTTTCTAAGGTGGCTACACGAACTTACGCTTTGCCCGTCATGCCATATGGCGTCAGCACGCATTGCTCATCGTTCGCGGCCACGCTCAACGCGGGCGGACGAGCTTTCGAGGATTTCTGGGTCGCCGTGATTGATGTCCTTGTTGAGCGCGGTTTTGACCGCTTTTACTTCATGAGCGGGCACGGTGGGAACATGTCCTTTCTGGTGAACATCGTGAAGTACGCGGGTGAACGCCATCGCCGTATCTTTTGTGCGACATCCTTCCTTCACACCTCCGGGCCGCTTGGCGCAACGGCCCTGGAGAAATATCGGACATCAAAGATCGGTGGCATGGGACATGCGGGTGAACTGGAAACCTCATTCATGCTGCACCTGCGCCCCGACCTGTGTCACATGGAGCGTGTGGTGGACGAGACCGACTTCGTCGCCACCCCATCTTATTACATGGACTGGATCGAGGGCGGTTCGTTAATCGCAAATCCGCCCTGGGACGATGACACAAAGACAGGCGCATACGGCGCGGGCAGTCACGGCACGGCAGAGAAAGGCCGCCTGTGGCTGGAGGCCGCCATCGAAGAGAAGATCGCCCACGTGGCGGAGATCCACGAACAGCATGAGCGCCGCGAGAAACGGCGCAATGAGGGGTATGGGTTGTGGGGCAAGTACAAGAGGCCTTCACCCTGAGCAAATTTGTTCGTCCCGAGCGAGTGCCGAGCGCCCGGCGAGGAACGTAGTCGAAGGACAAGTTTCAAGGGCTATTTCCTAATCACTGTGCTGCGACTGCGGGGTGGAAAGCATCGTCCCTCCGCTCAGCGCGAAGTCACTCAATCACATCAGGTTTTTCATGTGGGAGGGGGTACCTGTGCGAAGTCCACAGTTCCATTGCCAATGTCTTGGGATTCGACCTGACTCCCTGCCCGGCAAAGTAATCGCAGACTCGCTTCACGTCACGCTCGAAGATCGTGAAGGCGTGACGGTTGACCTTCGGGGAGACCACCTGTGGAAAGTCAATCAGTGTGATGCCACCATCCCAGTATAGGATGTTATATGCTGACAGATCACCGTGGACCCGTTCATGAGTCAGCAGGATGTCCAGGTTGCAGAGGACACGGTCAAACAAGAGCTTCGCCTCCGAACGTCCAAGGGAGACCTCGTTCAGCGTCGGGGCAGATGTTCCGAGGTCGCCAATGTATCCCATCAGAATGGCGTTATTTGTCATCGTGTATGGCTCTGGGACATCGGCGCCCGCGGCATGCAATTCCTGCATGGATGTAAACTCGTATGCAAT
The DNA here is from genome assembly GCA_021823555.1 of Chloroflexota bacterium. The sequence goes on along the minus strand of JAKANW010000136.1, from coordinate 5,575 downwards.
CCAGGATTGATGCAGGAGTTCGCGGCCATATTCGGTCTTTTTCTTTATGGCATGCAACATGCCATCATTCACCACCACGCGACCTTCGGCGTCGAGATCCTCACGGCCTTGACGATACAGGCCATCGTTGCGCAAGTTGCGCAAAATGCGCGGACGATATACTTTGGCGGCCACGAAATCCGTAGTGGGAATGGCCGCGCCCGGCGTGCATAGATATACCGATGCCTCCTTGCCGCCTTTGACTTTGCGAATCACATCCGAGATCCACTGGTGTTCTGCGATGTCAGCCAGAGAATCCAGCAACCAGGCTTCCTCGAAACGGGCGGCCTTGTAGGTGAACTGGAATTCGCGCGAGATTTCCTGGGCGCGGACGAATAACCTTGCCTCCATCTCGCGCTTCTTTGACTCGCGTTTTTTGGAGAGGCGCTTTTGCGATGGCTGCGCCTCTTCCTCACTAAAATCATCAAGCTCTTCATAGAACTCGAAGGGTTGATTCTTACTCATTGTCAGGTAACCTTATTAGTGTAAAGAAGAGGTTGCTTCGACGGACAAACATCGTCTCGCAACAATGTAGTGACATATCCCCGCGTTAAAACAAAACCGCAGGGCAAGTGCGCCTGCGGGGAAATAGCAAAACTCAATTCGAGTTAAGCGGCTTCAACACCTGCGGGAGGCGCGCTAATTAAACTGGTTGCAACAGAACCCAAGATGGTTTTCATAGATGTCACGCGCCTCCTTTCCTGAAAAGATATGGTGGGATTCTAGCCGAGGAGTCTCGCATCGTCAAGCAAAGAAAGGTCAGGGTGCATTCTTTACGTTTTCATCAAAGAAGCGGGCAGAGCGCTCCATAAAGGCCAGCCAGGCATCACCGTTAAAAGAATGGTCTTCCCCCTCATAAGCAAATAACTTTGCGTCCTTGCCCGCCTCCAATAGCCCTTGATACAGCTTCTTCGACCACTCAGGCGGCGTACCGCTCAGCAGCTTCCCATCTGCAGCGCCATAATTGATCTCAACGGGAACCGCGATATAGCCCAGGCGATAGAACGAGGAGACCAACCGCAGCATATTGGTGTCCGAGGCGGTTTGACCATAGGCTTCGATCAATCCCGGCGGCAGGTCGAGCGGCAGGATGTCCGACGAATTGCAGCCATAGATCTTCTCGCCGGCGAGGATATCGCCAATACATCCCTCGCCCCAGCGATTGATCACATCCGCATCGTCGGCGCTGACCGTGGAATACAGCACTGCCGCCTTGACCGTCGAATCTATGGTCAGCACTTTGACGGTCACACCGCCGCCCATGCTGTGTCCCCAAATCCCCACGCGCTGCGCGTCTGCCTGCGGAATGGATGGAATGGCCTTGATCAGGTTGATCACATCAATTACCAGGCCAGAGTAAAACAGGCTGGGACCGGTATCCGAACCTCCCCAACTGCGGTAATCGCTGGACAGGGTCAGGTAGCCGTGCTTGTTGAGGTACTCTGCCGCACGCCAGGTGCCATCACCGGACGTGTAATCCTCACGGTTAAAGTAGCCGTGGTTCATGACAATGACAGGGAACGGCGCATGCCCCTCGACCGGGATTTGCAGAATGCCCGTGATGGTCAATCCATCGCTGGGATAGTCAACCAGATAGCGGGTATAGATGTCCGTCTTCTCCAGCATTTGCCGGATGTGGATTTCCCCACTTTGGAAATGGTGCTGGCGCAGACCGTCAACCGTGTAGGGAAAGATCCACTGCGCCAGCGTTGGCGTTGGGGAAGGGCGCGGCGTGGAGGTGGGGAGAGGCGTGTCGGTGACGATCACAACTTGAGGCGGAGGTGGAGTCGCAGTCAGGGATGCAGATGCAGACTGGCACGCCGTCAGAATTAACATTACAAGAACAAGGATCGTTTTGGAAACCTTCGACATGCTTTTGAAGAGACATTATAGTTGAGCAGATCGCAACGGGAAAAAACACTTATAGAGAACTAATTTTACACAGACGTTTATTTATCAGGTAAAGGCCATTTCATTGCAAATTATCACCTTCGCTTGACAATGACCGCAATTCAGATATAATTACTTGAAAATTGTTTTCAATAAGCCAAAGGAGAAATAGCTTATGTGTATGTTCTGTGCTGCCATCCCCGTCGCTGCCGCGAGCGGCGTGGCCCTTAACGGTAAACAGCTCGAAGCCAGGAGAGAGGCTGAAACCAAAAATACTGAAGACGCTGAAAAATCCAAATCCAAACCGGTCATGCAGGTGACCGCGGGTGTGATCGTTTTCCTCATGATTGGTTCAGTAACCTATCACACACTGACGTACCTTCCTTGATGGCCCCTCCTCTTTGAAGCGGGGCCGAGTCTCAACGCCGCTCTCGCGGCCAGGTACAATCGAATCCCAATTCCACAAAACGTTGTGGGCATCTAACCCGCCCATTAATTATGCCGCCTGGGCATCCTGAAAGGATTCCAAAATGATAAAACGCGCCTTCACCACACTAATTGTTTTTGCCTTCGCAATAACAGCGTGCTCACCGTCAAGCGCGGCGGGGACACAGACCAATCGTCCCCGCGTCCTTGCGACAGAGACTTTCCTGGGTGATATCGCCCAGAACGTGGCCGGACAGCGCATCAAGGTTGATACCCTGCTGCCAGTGACTGTTGACCCGCACGAGTTCCAGCCGACGCCACAGGACATGATCAAGATCGCCGACAGCCAAATGCTGATCGTCAATGGGTTGGGCTACGAGACCTGGTTGACAAAAACACTTGAGAACAGCGGAGGGCAACACCTCGTTATAGTATCCACCAAGGGGCTGACCCCCAATCCCGATCCAACCGGTGGGCACACAGAAGGCGATCCGCACATGTGGATGAATCCATTGAACGCCATAACCTATGTCGAGAACATTCGTGACGGGCTTACACAGGTTGACCCAGCCGGTAAGGATGTTTACAGAGCCAACGCAGACGCCTATATTGCCAAACTCAAAGATTTGGATCAATGGATCAAAAGCGAGGTCGGACAACTCCCTGCTGAAAAGCGTTTGCTGGTCACTAATCACGATGCACTCGGATACTTCGCGCAAGCCTACGGTTTCACGGTGGTTGGGGCTGTCATCCCCAGCGTGACCAATGAAGCCTCTCCCTCAGCCCAGCAAATGGCCGGCCTGATCAACACCATCAAAAGCAGCGGCGCCCCAGCTATTTTCCTGGATGTTGGGGAAAATCAAAACCTGGCGAAACAGATTGCATCCGAGAGTGGCGCAAAAGTATTTACCGACCTCTATGTAGAGACTATCTCAGCTGCGGATGGCCCGGCGCCAACTTACATTGACATGATGAAGCACGATGTCACGGTAATCATGGATGCGCTAAAATAGCCAGTAATCCTGCTAACTACAGCTCTTGCACCGTCCCGCAGGTTGGGGCGATTCGACCGCATTTTGCAGAGAAACCTGCGGGACGTTCTACCAAAAACATATGAAATCATCCAGGCAAATCATAGAATACGTCTCGGAACATGCCTATTTCATCCTGGCGTTTCTATGCGCCCTCACCTGGCTGATCGGGACGTTCATCCTGCGTCAGTGGCCACTCTGGGCGGGACTGACATTGCACGCAAAAGCCCTCAGGATGCAGATATTTACATCGACTCAGCATCCCTGTTCCACCCCACCCTACTCCTGAAATCCCGTCTTATACAACTCGTAATACAGCCCCTTCTTCTCCAGCAGCTGCTCGTGCGTGCCCTGCTCGGCGATGCGCCCGCCCTCGATCACCACGATGCGGTCAGCGTTGGTGATGGTCGAAAGACGGTGCGCGATCACAAATGAAGTGCGGCCTTTCAGCAGGCGCGTCAACGCGCGCTGGATGACCTGCTCGGTCTGCGTATCCACGCTGGAGGTGGCCTCATCCAGGATCAGGATGCGCGGGTCTGCCAGCAGGGCGCGCGCGAACGAGATCAACTGTCTCTGCCCGACGGAGAGCAGCACGCCTCCCTCCTCGACCGAGGTCTGGTAGCCGTTTCGCAGGTTGACGATGAAACTGTGAGCGCCCACCGCCTCCGCCGCGGCGATGACCTCCGCCTCCGAAGCATCCAACCGCCCGAAGAGAATGTTCTCCATCACCGTCCCGTTGAACAGGAACGGATCCTGCAACACGATCCCCATTTGGCTGCGCAGGCTGGCCTGGGTCACCTCCCGCAGATCATGACCATCCACCAGCACCCGCCCGCCGGTGGGATCGTGGAAACGCGCCAGCAGCTTGACGATGGTGGTCTTGCCCGCGCCCGTCTCACCAACGAAGGCCACTGTCTGCCCCGCCTCCACTCTCAGGTTGATGCCATCCAGGACCAGGGTCGGGTCGTCAGAGTAGTGGAAGGAAACGTGATCGAAGCGGACATCGCCCTTAATCGGAGGCAGCTCAAAGGCCGCGGGAGCGTCCTGCACATCCACCGGAGTCTTCAATAATTCAAGGATCCGTTCGCCACCCGCCATCGTGGACTGTAACGTGTCGAAGCGGCGGCTCAGGTCACGGATCGGATCAAAGAAACGGTCAATGTAAAGCACAAAGGCGATCAGCACCCCGGCCGTGATTGATTGGCCCAAAACAGCCGTCCCACCAAAGTAAACCACTAGGGCCGTGGCAATCGCGCCCAGCACGTCCACGATCGGGGAGAAAATCGAAGCCACTTTGGCGGCGTCCAGGCTCGTTTCCAGAAAATAGCGGTTGACATACTCCTTGAAGTTGGCGTAGTTGAAGGCTTGACGCGAAAAGGCCTGCACCACGCCCACTGCGCTCATGCCGCGCCCCGGGGCTGGGCGGCGAGACCGGACGGAAGTCTCGGACCTCGGCGGAGGGGACGAGCCGCCAGCCGGCCGCATGGAGGGCGGGCAGCAAAGCCGCCCCGATGAAACCCGTGCCGCCGGTAACCAATGCAAGAGGCATTTTCAGAAGTATCGGTATTTCAGGAAAGCGCGGACTGCATAATTGGCGAAACACCAGCCCGCATGGACCGCCCCGAGCCTTTCGACCTCCCGGTAAGTACACCAGACCATCCTCGCCGATTTGCCCTTGTTGCGCGAGACGGATTTGCCCACCACGCGATAGCGCATGAGGTCTTCCTGCAATCCGTGGGCCACGAAACCGCGCTTCAGCAAATCCAGCCACAGGGCGAAGTCATCGTAATAAGTCTTCTTCATGGAGAAAGGCCCGGTGAGCCCTCTATCCACCATGGCGGTGGAAGTGGCAATGGCGGTATTGCTAAGCAACTGCCAATAGGTCAGGCGCTCCGGGATGGCAACGAGATGCCCCTGTTTCCGGCCATCGGCTGAGATGCGCCGGAAGCGGGTGAAGGAGACCGCCGCGTGATGCGCGCGCATAAACGCCAATTGGTGCGAAAGCTTTCCAGGCAACCAATAGTCGTCGGCATCCAGAAACGCGATATAGCGGCCATGCGCCGCCGTCAGCGCCCGCTGTCGCGCCATAGCAGGACCGCTATTCTTCTGCTGGATAAGCTTAACGCGGGGATCGGCTTCAGCAAAGCTGACGACCACCTCCGCCGTGTTGTCTGGAGAGCCGTCATCAA
>JAKANW010000135.1 GCA_021823555.1 Chloroflexota bacterium | reverse complement strand
CATCATCGCTTCGAAGGGCTGAACATCATCGGCGGCGGAGCGCAGGCCGACATCTGGTGCCAGATCATGGCTGATGTGCTGGAACGTCCCATCCGCCAGATGAAGGATCCGATCCGCGCTAACAGCGGCGGGGCCGCTTTTTTCGCGGCGGTTGGGCTGGGAGAAATAACGTTTGACGACATCCACAACAATGTTCAAGTTGCCAAGGTCTATCAGCCAAACCCAGCCAACCGGGCCATCTACGACGAGCTATACCGGGAGTTCCTGAACATTTACAAGAACAATCGTAGCATGTATGCCCGGCTGAACCGCTATCATGGTAGTCCAGCATAACAAAGAAACTGGAGCAAGGTGACCGAAAGCCCATTGGAAACCGAAGTCAAATTCTACGTCCGTGACCTGGCGCGGATCGAACAACGCCTGCTGGATCTCGGGGCGAGTTTGATCCAACCGCGCATCCTTGAAATCAACCTGCGCTTCGATCTGCCTGACCGCAGCCTGAGCGCTGGACAACGGGCGCTGCGACTGCGGCAGGATAGCGAGGCGCGTCTGACCTATAAGGGACCTCCACAACACGCGGATAAAGTGAGCACACGTATCGAGTTGGAATTCACGGTCGGCGACTTTGAGACTGCCCGGCAAACGCTGGGAGCGCTGGGTTACGTCGAGATCGCATCCTATGAAAAATATCGCGCCACATATCAACTGGACGATTTTCACATTATGCTGGACGAACTGCCTTACGGGGATTTCATCGAAATCGAAGGGACGTCAACAGACAGCATACATACCATGGCGGATCGCCTCGAACTTGACTGGAACGCGGCTGTGGAAAACAGCTACCTGGCTTTATTCGAGCATTTCCGTGCAGCGCGCGGGATTCAATCTACAGCACTGACATTCGCAGCCTTGGGAAAGAACCGGCCCGGGCCGGATGAACTCAACGTCCACCCGGCGGATTGATCCCGGCTTGACATCGTGACATTGCGCACTATACTTGGCTTGTGATGAAGCCATCCCGCTTGAGCATCAAAGGCATGAGCCAGCTCCGCGCACATGTCCCGGAACTGGGATCGCCAGTTGGGGTCTTGATCCTGGTTGGCATTCCCATCCTGCTATTCCTGGTGGTAGGCATGTACTTCACAATCGAAGACCTCACCTGGCAGTTCTGGCTGCTGGACGGTGAAGTCGTGATCGGGACGCTTGGTTTTCTGTTGCTCAGCCTGTTCTTCCGGCTCAAGAAAACATTGATTTCCGAATACGGCGAGCAGGCCTATCGTGCAGCCATCCGCCGCTTTCTGTTTCCCGGCCTGGCAATCATTTTTGCAGTAGTGGCGCGCATTGGCTACATCCCAGGACCACCCATCCCGCACTTCTGGTGGTACAACGTGATTCCCACCCTGGGATGGCTGCTGGTAATCGTCGGCCTTTTGCTCTGGCTGCGCGCCGTGCTGGCTTTTGGCGTGGACAACCTAACCATGCTCTACGTATATTTTCCGAAAGATGGACAAATCGTCGACTCGGCAATTTACTCCGTCATACGTCATCCCATTTACGCAGCCGTCCAACGCGTAGCTATCGGATTGGCGCTCTTGAACGGCAACTGGTTCGCGCTCACTCTGTCCCTGATCTTTGCGTTGGGCATATACGGCTGGGTGCGGCTGGTCGAGGAAAAGGAATTGCTTGAACGCTTCGGTTCATCCTATCAGGAATACCGAGACCGCATTCCCGCCTTCTGGCCGCGCTTCCGGGATATCGGAAGGTTCTTTGCATTCATCCTGACAGGCAGGTAATTTATGAGCACTATTTTCATCCTGGGTGGGTACGGTTCCACAGGCAAACTGCTGGCGAGGGATTTGCTTTCATTTACCAGCGCAGAACTTGTGATCGCCGGACGACGTCTCGATCAAGCGCAGCGTCTGGCAGATGAACTTAACAACCCGCGCCTGACTGCCCGGCAGGTGGACGCGGCGGACGGGGGAGCCCTGCGGACAGCGCTTCAAGGCGCGGACTTGTGCCTGGTCGCCGCGCCGACGACTCATCACACGCCGACAGTTTCGCGCGCTTGCCTCGACGCAAAGGTGGATTACCTTGACATTCAGTTCTCAACCGTCAAGCTGGCCACTCTGCAGGCGGTGAGCAATGAAATCTGCGAAGCGGGCCTGTGTTTTGTGACTGAAGCAGGCTATCATCCCGGCCTGCCTTCGGTCATGGTGCGCTACGCGGCGTCCAAACTGGATGTGATCGAAAGCGCCGTCACTGCCGGATACCTGAATGTGGGACCCAGTCTGCCCTACACCGAAGCGGTGGACGAACTGATGGAGGCCTTTATCCATTATGAGGCCCAGGTCTTCAAGAATGGCGCCTGGACGAAGCCCAACCAGTGGACCATGACTAAATTCGATTTCGACCCCGGGATTGGCATCCACACCTGCTATTCCATGTTCTTTGAGGAATTGCGCGGCCTGCCAGACATGTACCCCACTTTGAAAGACATCGGCTTTTACATCTCCGGCTCGAATTGGATCGCCGACTTGCTCGTCACGCCACTGGTCATGGTTGGATTGAAACTCGCGCCGCGGCGCGGCCTGCGTCCCCTGGGAAAATTGATGTGGTGGGCCATGCAACAGTCAAAGCCGCCCTATCAAGTGATGATCGCCATCGAGGCAAAAGGACAAAAGAATGGCAAACCGGCCAAAGTCTTTGCCAGCGTAGCCCACCCGGATGGCTACGAACTGACTGCCATTCCGGTTGTCGCTTACCTTAAACAATACCTGGATGGTTCCGCGCGCAAACCGGGCCTGCATTTGATGGGACACCTGGCCGAACCCCAGCGGCTTTTTAAAGACATGCAAGAGATGGGAGCAAAAATCTCAACCAGCGAGACGTAAACATCATGGCTACACAACCGAAACTCATTCTCGGCCCGATCATCGGCGGGCTATCCCACGAATGCGTCAACTTATGGGGGCGCGCCGGCGGCCCTGGGACGCTGTACGCCTGGCTGGCATCCGGGATTGATTTAAGGGACACACATCTTGCGGGCAAGACCCAACTATCGGAAGCCAATGGATATTGCGGGGTTGTGGCAATTGAAAATCTCGAACCTGAACATATTTATTTCTTTGCGCTCACACTGACCCCTAACCTGTCTCCGTCAAAAGAGGCTTATCGTCCGCTCAAGACCTTCCCCGCTCCCGGCGCGACCCGCCCCTTTCGCTTTGCATTTGGCTCATGCTTCCGTCCGGGGCGTACTGCGCCCGGCCGCGCCTTCCGCCATATTCTGGACAATCAGCCGGATCTGGACTTCCTCATCCTGGCAGGCGACCAGATCTACGCCGACGCCTGGAAGTACAACGGGCTGGGTTACGCCGCGCGGACGCTTGAAGATTATCGCGCAGTCTATTTCAACACATGGTCAAATAGGTATCATCGTGAACTGTTGGCGCGTACGCCGGTGTTTATGACTCTCGACGACCACGAAGTGGATAACGACTGGCACTTCCACGACCGGGGACATTCCCTGGCCGACATCCCTGCTTATACCCGCGCCCTGCGCTGGGTCACAGTCCGTCCGAAGGATGAACGTCAACTGACCACACAGCGCGCGCGGGCGGGATTGAAAGCCTACCAGGAACACCAGTCCATGCACGCTCCCAGCCTGTCGCTGCCGGAAACGCTCGAAAATGGGAGCATCCAATTGGTCGCGCGGGAAGCGGGTTCAACAGCGTACTCCTTCTTTTTCGGCGCGGCCGCCTTCTTCGTCCTGGATACGCGTACCCAGCGCGTCATGAATTCCAGCGAACAGATCATGTTGGGTGAAGTGCAATGGCGGGCGCTCGAAGCATGGCTGCTGGCTGTGAAAGATACTTTCCCGCTCAAGTTCATCGTCACATCCTCAGCTATCCTGTTCGAGATGTGGGGCGACTTTGCCAGGGACCGTTGGTCCGGCTTCCCCAAGGAGCGCGACCGCCTGCTGTATTTCCTGGCGGCCAACGGCGTCACGGGAGTCTACTTCCTGGCGGGCGACCTGCACGAAGCGCACACCATCTCCGCCGAGTTGTACGGGCCGCAGGGCTGCGCCATCCCGTTGTGGGAATTCAGCGCCACGCCCTTCGAGCAGGACACGAACTGGGCGGCGAAACTGCTCAAGCGCAAGCCGCGCACCGCCGCGGTACACAATGCGAAGATCCATTATTCCATTGCCCGCATCAATTACGGCGTTGTAGATGTGAACTTTGATGATCCCCTTAACCCCGCTGTGCGCTTCGATCTGTATTACGAGGACGAGGGACAGTGGAAGCTGCGCTCCATCAAAACATTGCTCAAGTAAAAGCTGCCGGTACTATTCAATCTCCAGATCGTTCTTCCAGCGAACAGCTTCAACTACCCCCGTTTCTCCCACCAATTTCGGCAAAAGTGCCTGCATCGGCCCGGCCTCTCCTGATGTATAGAATTGGACGTGACCGCGGCCATCACCACCGCGAATCAAGCCGCCCGCTTCCAACAGACGTTTGGCCTGCCGCGCCACCGCCGGAGCGGGGTCAATGACCCGCACATTTTCCCCCACGATCCGCTCGATGAGCGGGATTACAAATGGATAATGAGTGCAGCCCAGCACGACCGTGTCAATGCCCTGGGCCAGCATCGGCAGGAGCGCCTCCTCCAGGATGGCGCGCGTGCGCGGCCCATCCAGGTCGCCTAGCTCGATCTGTCCCACCAATCCGGGACAGGTGTGCTGCAAGACTTTTACACCGTTGGCAAAGCGCTCCACCACCGACGCGTACAACGCGCCCTGAAAAGTTGCGGGGGTCGCCAGCACTCCCACCACGCCGCTGTGCGTATGTTCCGCCGCCGGTTTGACCGCCGGTTCCATGCCCACGAATTGAATATCGGGGAACTTCTGGCGTAAGTACTTCAAAGCCGCGGCGGAAGCAGCATTGCAGGCCACCACAATCAGCTTTGCCCCGCGCCCCAGCAGAAAGCGCGTGATCCCTTCCGAGAAATTCTGCACCTGCTCCAGGGGCCGCGGCCCGTACGGGACATGTCCCTGGTCGCCGAAGTAGATCACGTCTTCTGCGGGCATCTGCTCGCGCAGAGAGCGCAGGACGGAGAGTCCGCCTACGCCTGAGTCAAAGACACCGATAGGAGAGTTGGGGACAATTGGAGTCATTGCTCTGCCGCCTCCACAAACGAGCGGAACAGCCTCTGCATGGACGGCTGGTCGGTCAGCCACTCAGGATGCCATTGCACCGCGGTGGCGTAGGGATGGCCGGGCAATTCCACGACTTCCACCAGCCCATCCGGCGCGTGACCGGCGACGCGCAGGCCGGGCGCGATATCCTTCAGGCCCTGGTGGTGCAGGCTATTGACGTGCAATAGCGTCTCGCCGAAGATTTCCGCAGCGCGGCTGGATTCGTCCACGTTGACCGGGTGGACGAGCACTCGGCGCAAATCGCCCGGGTAGTCGTGGTCGAGCGCGTTCGGCAATTGATCGTAGATGTGCGTATACAGAGTCCCGCCTAGCGCCACATTCATCACCTGCGCGCCGCGGCAAATGCCCAACGTCGGTTTGCCCTGCTCCACCGCGCGCCGCGCCAAAGCCAGTTCCGCAGAGTCGCGCGCCGGGTCCACGCCGCCAATTCTCGGGTGGGGCGAACCGGAGAAATGATCCAGGGAAATGTCGCCGCCCCCGGAGAAGAGAATCCCATCCAGGCGGGCGTATAGATCCAGCAATACATCCTCCGGCAAATTACACGGGATAGGCAGCGGAAGTCCACCAGCCTGCAAAATAGCATTTACATAGGAATGCTGCAGCGTTACAGTGGGATGGCCGTCGCCATCCCTGCCATTACGGGCGGTAATTCCAATTAGCGGTCTGGACATGCTGGCTCCTTAAAGAGAAAGAGCGCAGGAGACCTGCGCCCTTTTCCGGTTTCGAATTAGTCGAACTTTTGTTTGAGGCGGGCGGATTTGCCCGTGCGCCCGCGCATAAAATACAACTGAGCGCGGCGTACCTGGTTATGGCGTTCGACCACCACCTTGTCCAAGCGCGGGGAGCGGAGCAGGAAAGTACGCTCCACGCCGATACCATTGCTGGCCAGGCGGCGGACAGTGACGGAGGCCTCATTGCCGCCCTTGCGCAGGCGGATTACAGTGCCTTTGAATTCCTGGATACGCTCGCGGTCGCCTTCTTTAATGCGGACGTGCACACTGACGGTATCGCCGGGGCGTAATTGGGGGATTTTTTCATTGGGTGTGGCCTCGACGGCCTTCAGCAGATCGGTCATTTTCGTTCTTCCTTACATCAAAATAGATTGTCTAGCGAAGCGACGGCGAAGTATAGCACGCATTTTCTGAATGAACAAGGTTGGTTCGAGAAGCTTTATGAATAAGCTCGCACCGCCAGCACAGCATTATGCCCGCCAAAGCCAAAGGCATTGCTGATGGCCAGGTTGACCTTCTTTTCGCGCGCCTGGTTGGGGATGTAATCCAGGTCACATTCAGGGTCGGGCGTCTGGTAATGGATGGTCGGCGGCAGGATGCCTTCCCGCACAACCTGCACACAGAAGATGGCTTCCAACGCGCCGGTAGCGCCCATCATGTGCCCGGTCATGGATTTGGTGGAGGAAATCGGGATCTTGTAAGCCAGTTCTCCAAACGCGGCTTTAACCGCCCGCGTCTCCGCCTGGTCATTAAGCTGGGTACCGGTCCCGTGGGCATTGATATAACCCAGCTCGTCATCGTTGGCTTGCGCGCTGACCAGCGCCTGGCGGATGGCCGCCGCGCCCCCCTCGCCGTTTTCGTGCGGCGCAGTGACATGGAAGGCGTCGGCCGTGGCTCCATAGCCCGCCAGTTCGGCATAGATGGTCGCGCCGCGCTCGCGGGCATGGCTTTCACGCTCCAGTACCAACACGGCAGCCCCTTCGCCCATCACCAGGCCGTCGCGGTTTTTATCGAACGGCTGGGGCGTCGTGGAATAATCGTCGTTGCGCCGCGAGGTCGCGCCCACGCGGTCGAAGGCTGCCACCCCCGTAGAAGTGATGGTCGCCTCGGTCGCCCCGGCCAAGGCCACATCGATCATACCGGCTTTGAGCATCATAAAGGCCATGCCGATCCCATCCGCGCCAGAAGCGCAGGCAGAGGCCACCGAGAAACAAGGCCCTTTAATTTGATGGTCAATCGCGATCAAGCCCGCCGCCCCATTGGCCATCAACATCGGGATCAGGAACGGGCTGACGCGCCGCGGCCCTTCAGTGTAA
>JAKANW010000134.1 GCA_021823555.1 Chloroflexota bacterium | reverse complement strand
GTGGATGCTCATGGCGATCACCGCGCCCAAGCCCGCGCCGGAAGCCACGCCGATCAAGTATGGATCGGCCAGTGGATTGCGGAACAATCCCTGGTAAGCCGCGCCGCTCCCGCCCAGGGCCGCGCCGGTCAGGGCGATCAAGACCGTGCGCGGCAGGCGGATGGCCCACAGGATCTGGGTGGCGGTTTGCGTGCCGTCCCCGCGCAGGGCTGCCCACAGTTCGGCTGGCGAAAGGAAGACCGATCCTATTGCCAGGCTGAGCAGCAGGGCCAGCAGGAGAAACAGGAGGGAGGAAAGGGCAGGGGCGCGGCGCATGGTTATAAGTAGGGGCGACCCGCCACATTTCTCAAACCTGTTGGCGGATATGGACGGGTCGCCCCTACAACGTTTATTTGAACAAATCCGGGTGGAACAGTTTTGCCAACAGTTCCAACCCGTCCACCAGGCGTGGGCCGGGGCGGCTGATCAGATTATCGTCCACCGGGAAGATCTGTCCGTTCTTCGCGGCCTCGATACTTTCCCAGCCCGGACGTGCTTTGACTGCATCTGCTGTGGCTCCATAGGCCGCGTCACCCAGCAGGATGATGGACGGGTTCGATGCAACGATCTGTTCCAGGCTGATTTGTGGGTAGGGATCTTTCAAGATACCGCCGATATTGACCCCACCAGCGCGGCTGATGAGCAAATCACCAAACGTGCCGGGGCCGTAGGTATAGGGCTTGGCCGGGTCGGTGGCGTCAATCTCATAGAATGCCGAGGGGCGCTCACTCACCGTCGCGATCCTCGCATCCACGGCGGCCACGCGCGTCTTGAGCGAGTCCACCAGCTTGGCAGCTTCATCGGCGTGGCCGGTCAGTTGGGCCACGATTTCCAGGTTGGTATACATTTCTTCCAGCGTGGCCGGGTTCTTCAGGTAATAGACCGTCAGGCCAAGGCCTTCGAGCTGCTTGACCAATTCAGGCGGATTGATCTCCGCAGCCAGGACGAGATCGGGCTTCAGGGCTACGATCGCTTCCGTGTTGTATTGTCCCATCGAGCCGCCGACGCTCGCCAGACTTTTGGCCTGCTGCGGGTAATCGGAGAATTCGTCCCGGCCGACGACCTGTCCACCCGCGCCGACCGCGAAGAGGATCTCCGTGTTGGAGGGCGCCAGCGAGACGATACGCTGCGCCGCTTCTTTCAGAACGACGGACCTGTTGAGGCCATCCGTGAGCTGGATCTCGCCTGAAGCGGGGGCAGCGGTGGCGGTTTGGGTGACAGGGGCTGCCGTTATAACGGGAGCAGCCGTGGGGGTCGAGACAGACGCGCAGGCTGTCAAAAGTAAAGCGGCAGCCAGCAGCATATAAGTCAATTTACGAAACATGAAGTCTCCTGTGTTGGTAATGTCGTTGCTTTGGGCTGGTGGTCGAGTAACCGCGAGCGAAGCGAGTGGCATATCGAGCCCCGGCCCTCGTTCGGAATCAAAATCCCCTGCCGTGTGGACAGGGGAGATAGAGGGTCGCTGAATTAGCCGTCCTCCACCTCCTTTCCGCGAGAGTGTGGGAACCGACCGGGGCGGGCGACCTGACTTAGTTAGTTGGGGAGTTGTTTAGTTTTATGGTTGCGTAGTTGGCGCTCGACTACTAAACTATCAAACTGCCGAACTAACTTCACAGTTGCGGGACAGCGCCGGACTTGCACCGGCTTCGCCGCTTTCCGGTTGTATTAATTGTGATGGCATTGTATGACGCGCGGGAGGAACCGTCAAGGAAGTGAGGTACTCTTTTTGGCAATGGTGCGCAGCAGGCCGTTGAATATGAACATGTGGAACGGATACAACAAATACCAGTAGATAAAACCGGGCAGGCCGCGCGGAGCAAAGTATCCGGTCTGGGTGAGCAGCGAGCCGTTGCTTTCATCGGATTCGACGCGCCATTCCATCCAGCCTTCTCCGGGGGCTTTGAGCTCCGAGTAGAGCAGGAGACGATGCGGTTCGATCGCCTCGACGCGGTAGAAGTCGAGGTGATCGCCGGCATTCGGTGTTGAACCGCGAAGACGCGAAGATCGCGAAGTTTTAAATTTCTCTTTGAGCGCTTTGTTGTGATGAGGCAGGATCAGATGATCCAGCCAGCCGCGCAGTTTCCATAGCCAGTCCGCATACAGCCAGCCGTCCTCCCCACCCAGTGACGTGATGACGCGGAAGACTGCCTCCGGCGGCGCGGCAACGTGCAGGCAGCGGTGGTCAATGAGGAAGCCCTCATGCCTGATGCTCACCACGGGGCGGTGTCCATCCGTCCAGACCGGTTCGAGCTGACTGGGATGCAGTTTTGCCAGCGAAGACGAGACCGCCGCATCGTAAGGGATCAGGTTTACATTCGGGAAAATTTGCAGGGCTGCCGGCTGCCGAACGAGGCTGTCACTGAGCAAGCCTTCGATCAGGGCGCGAGCGATGGCTTCCGGCACCGGCGTGACCTTGTTCACCAACCAGGCCATCAGCCAGACGGGGATGCCAGGCACGGTGAACAGCCAACGCCGCAGGCCGCGCAAGCGGGCGAAGCGCAGCATACTTTCGGCATAGGTCATGGTCTCGGGGCCGCCGATCTCAAAGATCTGGCCGCGCCCATTGGGGTTATCGAGCGCGGTCAGCAGGTAATCGAGCACATTCTGGGCAGAGATGGGTTGCGACCTGTTCCGCAGCCAGGCCGGCCCCGGTAGGATGGGGAACAACTCACAAAGGAAGCGGATCATCTCGAACGAGATGCTGCCCGGGCCAACGATGACCCCTGCCCGGAATTCGGTGACCGGCACGCGCCCACAACGCAGCGTGTTACCGGTTTCAATACGCGAACGCATATGCGCGGCGATGTGACCATTCGGGTCGGCCAGCCCGCCCAGGTAGATGATGTGTTCCACGCCTGCAGTCTCGGCTGCCTTGGCGAAGTTGCGCGCCCCATCCAGTTCGATGGCAGTGTAGCCGCGTCCGCTGGCCATGTTGTGGATCAGGTAATAAGCCGTCCACACGCCATCCAGGGCGCGTGCCAGGCTGTCCGGGTGCATCACGTCGCCGGGGATGATTTCAATGGAACGATACCAGTAGCGGCCTTTAAGTCGCTGCGGCTCACGCGCCAGGGCGCGCACGCGATAGCCGCGTTTCAATAATTGGGGGATCAGTTGACTGGCGATGTAGCCTGTTGCACCGGTAACAAGGATGAGTTTTTTATCCATATACCATTAAGAATTGATCCAGATATTCATAACCACTATATCATTCTGAGCCGCGAAGCTGCGAAGAATCTCCATTTGCAAAGAAGATTTCTGTTGTACGATGAGATTCTTCTTTCATTGTTCACGAGCAGTTGAACTGCGAATAGGATGCAGTGCAACTGCATCCAAGGAGCTTATTTTTACATGAGGACTAATATGAATGCGCCAACACCCGGGCGCGTGAAGCGAGGCGGCGCGCCATTCCATCAAAAATGAACCTGTGGAAGGGCCACATGGAATACCAGTAAAGAAAACCTGTAAAGCCGTGCGGCGCAAAATAAGCAGTGAGGGTGAAAAGGGTCTTGCCTGACTCCTGGGGATCGGATTGGAATTCCAGCCAGGCCTTGCCGGGTACTTTCATCTCGGCGCGCAGGCGCAAGAGGCGGTCCTTCTCCACCGCTTCGACGCGCCAGAAATCGAGCGACTCGCCGGGACGGATATCATCGGGGTGACGGCGGCCGCGGCGCAGGCCCACGCCGCCGATGGCTTTATCCATCCAGCCGCGGATGGCCCAGGCCCAGTCCATGTACAGCCAGCCGCGCGCCCCGCCGATGCCGGTATAGGCCCGGAAAACGGTATCAGGTGGAAGGTCGAGGGAGATGCGCCGCCGTTCAATGAACATGCCCTCCTCCACGCTGAAGGCATACGGCTGGGTATCGCCCAGTGCGTTGACCAGCGCGTCCGACCAGGAGGTCTCGACGTTGTCGCGCTGGATGCGTCCCAGCGCCAGGTGGACGGCGGTCTCGAACTGGATCGGTTCGATCTGTGGGAACAACTTTCGGGCGGTGTCGTCGTGCACCACCAGCTTGGCATTCAGCCCTTCGATCAGCGGCAGCAGCACGCGCCAATGGATGGGCGTGATCATGTGCACCCAGTAGGCGGAGAGCAGCGGCGCTACGAAGGGTGTGCGGATGAGCGTGCGCTTCAAGCCGCGCTCTTTGGCATAGGCCAGCAGCATGTCCGCATAGGTGAGACGCGAGGGACCGCCGATCTCGATGACGCGGCCGACACTTTCCGGCGCATCCAGCACAGCGATGAGATACGAGAGCGCGTCGCGGATGGCGATGGGCTGCGCTTCGGAATAGAACCAGGCCGGGCAGATCAACAGCGGTTCGCGCTCGGCCAGGTAACGCACCATCTCGAACAGGGCGCTGCCCGAACCGACGATCATACCGGCGCGCAATTCAGTCACAGGCACGCGGCTGTAGCGCAGCAGATAGCCCGTCTCGTGGCGCGCCCGCAGGTAGGGGGAAAGATCGGCAGCCGGGTCCACCAGCTCGCCCAGGTAGATGATGCGCTGGATGCCGGCTTCTTCGGCTGCAGCCCCAAAATTGCGCGCCACCAGCAGGTCGCGATCGGCGTTGGACTTGCCTCCCTGCCGCCCGTGGATCAGGTAGTAGGCCACGGATACATCGCACATGGCCTTCACCAGGGAAGCGGTATCCAGCGCGTCGCCTTCCACGACTTCCACCTTTTCCCGCCAGGGGAAGCCCTCCAGCCGGCTGGCGTCACGCGCCAGGCAGCGGACGCGATATCCCGCTTCGATCAACCGCGGGACAAGCCGTCCGCCCACGTAACCGGTGGCACCGGTGACGAGGATTAGTTTGGAGTCTGCCATGATCGAAATTGTATCCTGTCAATCTATTATATGCTATGATAGACAGCGTCTATGCAGGCCTCCACTCATCCCGCACAGGAATCGCTTCAGGAACGACTGACCGAACACCTGCCCTTGCTGTGGTTGTCCGCTGCGTTCCTGGGCGGGATCATGCTGGCCGCTTCGTTCAGCCTGCCCACGTACCTGTGGTTGTTCCTGGCCGCGTTCCTCCTGCTGATCACTGTCCTGTCGCGGCGACTGTTCAGACCCTTTCCCGTTTTCCCGGTCAATTTACTCCTGATCCTGTTCTCGCTGATGGCGGGTGCGCTGGGCGCGGCGCGCTACCAGGCCGCGCAGCCGCAGGTCACGCCTTTCGATATTGCCTTCTATAACGACCGGGACTATGACGTGATGGTCACGGGCTGGGTCAACGACATGCCCGACATGCGCGATACCTACACCAACCTGCGCATCCAGGTGGAAGCGGTGGATACCGGCACGGGCGATATGCCTGCCAGCGGACTGGTGCTGGCCCACGTTGGCCCGAACGAGGTCTATCATTATGGCGACCGGCTGCGCTTGCGCGGTTCCCTGCAAACGCCGCTGGAGAACGAGGACTTTTCCTACCGCGACTACCTGGAACGCGAGGGCATCCTTTCGTACATGCCCAGCACAGACGCGACCCTGCTGCCCGGCAAGGGCGGGAACCAACTGGCGGCGGTCATGTACGCCATCAAAGAAAAATCACTGGCGGCCATCTATCACCTGTTCCCCGACCCGGAGGCCTCGTTACTGGCGGGCATCCTGTTGGGCGTGGATACCGGCCTGACCAGCGACCTGCAAAACGCCTTCAAGAACACCGGTACCACCCACATCATTGCCATCTCAGGCTTCAACATTTCCATCATCGCCGGGATTTTTATCGCGCTGTTCAGCCGTGCCCTCGGCCAGCGGCGCGGGGCGGCGCTGGCTTTACTGGCCATCGCCTTTTACACCGTGCTAGTCGGCGCGGACGCGGCGGTGGTGCGGGCAGCCATCATGGGCGGCTTCTCGCTGTTTGCGCGGCAGGTGGGGCGGCGCAACCTGGGTCTCAACACGTTGGCGGTGGTGGCGCTCGTCATGGCGCTTATCAACCCGCTGGTGGTATGGGATGTGGGCTTTCAGCTCTCGTTCTTTGCCACGTTGGGGCTGATCCTGTATGCCGGACCGCTCTCGTCCGCGGCCGGCTGGCTGCTTTCCAAAACCCGCCTGTCCCCTGAAACCATCCAACAGATCCTGCCGCCGCTCAGTGATTTCGTCCTGCTCACGTTAGCGGCGCAGATCACCACCGTACCTCTCATGGCCTACCAATTCAAACGCATCTCGCTCGTCTCGCTGATCGCCAACCCGTTCATCCTGCCCGTCCAACCGGCGGTGATGATCGTGGGCGGGCTGGCGGTGCTTCTCAGCTTCGTCTTCTACCCGCTCGGCCAATTGACTGTCTGGCTGGCCTGGCCCTTCGTGGAGTACACCATCCACGCGGTGGAACTGTTCAACCAGGCGCCGAATGGGAGCCTCTTTTTGGGCGACTTTTCGGTCTGGTTCGCAGTGCTGTTTTATGTTACGCTTCTGGGCGTGACGTTCAACTGGTCCCGTTTAAAAGAATTCTTTGCCTCGCTGACGGGCCGCGTGCGCAACATCTCGCTGGCGGCGGTCTTCACGGCGCTGTTTGCCCTGTCGTTGCTGGTCTGGCGCACGACCCTCAGCGTGCCGGATGGGGACCTGCACATCACCTTTCTGAACGTGGGATCGTCGGACGCGGTGCTGATCCAGACTCCTTCGGGCCGTAACGTCCTGGTCAACGGCGGCGCAAGCGCCTCGCAGCTATCCGATGACCTGGGCCGCCGCCTGCCGATCTTCCATCGCAGGCTGGACTGGCTGGTGCTCGGTTCAACGAACGAGAACGAGGTGGCGGCCCTGCCGCGCGTGCTAAACCGCTATCCGCCGGATAACGTGTTGTGGAGCGGCAACGTGCAGGCTTCGTATTCGGCGCGCCAGGTGGATGTGTGGCTGGCCCAAAACGGAGTCCCCGTCAGCTACGCGGAAACGGGACAAAAATTGGATTTGGGCGACGGCGCGTTTATCGAGGTGCAGTCTGTCGGCTCGCGCGGGAGCGTGTTCCTGGTCCAATGGAAAAATTTCCGCGCCCTGCTGCCCATCGGCATGAGCGCGGATACGTTGAACACGTTGGAGTATGGCAACGTCATCGGCCCGGTGGACGTGCTGCTGCTGGCGGATTCGGGCTTCTTTGCCACCACCACGGTGGACTGGGTGCAGAACCTGAACCCGCGCCTGGTGGTGTTGAGCGTGGCGGCCGGCGACCCGAACGGCCTGCCCAGCCGGGAGGCGATGGACGCGGTGGGCGGCTATCCCCTGCTGCGCACCGACCGCAACGGCTGGATCAGCATTTCGACGGACGGGA
>JAKANW010000133.1 GCA_021823555.1 Chloroflexota bacterium | reverse complement strand
GTGGCTCTTCGCGAAGGATCGTTCAAGGTGGAAGATCAATTATAGGGAAAAGATTATGACGAGAGTA
Organism: Chloroflexota bacterium; assembly: GCA_021823555.1. The sequence continues at coordinate 7,272 of JAKANW010000133.1, read as the reverse complement.
TAATCCATCCATCGGACCAGCCTTTGGAGGTACCTATGTCCTTTAATCTTGTGTATTATTCCCAGCAAGACCCACAATGGAAGAACGATATTCTGGGTTTCGGTGATGCTACCGACACGATTGGCTACGTTGGTTGTGCGCTGACCAGCGTTGCCATGTTGCTTAGTGGTTTTGGTTATACCGAGACTCCCAAAAGCCTGAACCAGAAACTCAAGAACGTCAACGGTTTTGCCGGCGCAGGTATCCGCTGGGGTTCGGTCAGCCAGCTTTATCCGCAGGTAACTCTGAAGGCCTTTATCCCTTGTACGGATAGCGCCGCGCCGCTGGCGCAAATTGATGCTTCCATCGCTTCAGGCCAGCCTGTCATTGTCATGGTGGACAATTCACCCGTAGCAGGGCTTCAAACCCACTGGGTGGCGCTTTACCAGAAAATCACCAATGACTATCTGATGCTCGATCCATGGCCTTACCAAACCGATGTTACCAAGCCAACGCCATTGATGCCGCGTTACAGCCAGGGACGTCCGCTCCAGCGTTCTATTATGCATGTGATCCTGTATGAATGCCTGGCGTCCGGCGGGGTGACACCCGGGCCTGCTCCGACTCCCGGCGGCCCATCCGCCCGCGTGAAAGCGGATGTGGTCTGGGGATTGAATATTCGCTCCAGCATTAATACCTCCAGCATGGCGAATGTCATTGCCACTGTGCCCGCCGGGACTCAACTGACCATCACCGAGCCGGGCGGGGAAACGAGGATCGGAGCCGTCAACCAGTGGGTGCGCGTGCGTGATTCGCAAGGACATGAAGGTTTTGCGGCTGCCTGGTACCTGGAAAAAGTGGACAGCCCCTCTTCGACCCCTCCTGCGCCCACACCAGTTGACCCGACCGCGCGGCTAAAGGTTGTCGTTTCGGCCAGCGCCGGTGCAAGCGGACTGAAGGTCTTTGCACGCGCCTCCACCTCAAGCAAGGTTGTCTCCACACAATCGGTGGGTTCTGTGCTGGCCTGTCTGGACCCACAGGATGTGGCCCGCAGCAAGGTAGGCGTCAAGGGCCAGTGGCTATACATCCGTTACGATGTGGCGAAAAAAGGCTACGTCCAGGCTGAGTTCGTGGAAACACTCTCATAGCCATGAAACGGCCTCTTGCCGGGTCGCAGGCTGCGGGTCCGGTAAGAGGCCGTCATTCGATCCTAGTGAACATTCAGTAACTATGTCATTTGATGAAAAAACCACCCCGTTGTGGAAATGTCCGCGCTGCGGCCATCGCTTCGTGATGCACAATAAGTGGCACTCGTGCAGTCAACTCGAACTGGATGAGCACTTTGCGGGCAAGCCGCCGCATGTGCGTGAACTGTATGCGGCCTGGCTGGATTTTGTTCAGGAGCATGGCGGTCCGCTGATGGTCATCCCGCAGAAGACGCGCATTACCTTTCAGGTGTGCGTGCGTTTCGGTGGGGCAATCATCCGCAGGGACTGGGTCGAATGCGGCTTGTGGCTGAAACGGTCTGTTGAACACCCGCTCTTTCGGCGCGTCGAGCGGGTGGCGGCGCGCGATTATATTCGTTACTTTCGCTTGACCGATCCTGCTCAATTGGATCAGGAACTCGCCGCGCTGGTAAAGGAAGCCTATCGCGTTGGCTCTCAGGAGAATTGACCGAGGATATGCAGAACCAAAAGGAATCTCACCGCACTGTTATATCCGCCTCCATCGCGCTGGAGATATGGGTGCTCATTTCCGTGCTGGTAGCTGGCAGCCTGATCGTGATGTACCGTTGGAAGGGCCAGGCCGGGCTGGATATCATCCTGGTGACGGGGCCTTACTCCAAGTTCTGGCTGACCTTCCTGTCGGTGCTGATCGCCTGGCTGTTGGGCGGGCTGGCATTGTGGCTGATCGAAAAAAAGTACATTCACAAAGGCAACGCGCTGACCTGGGCCGGATTCTTTATCATCTCGCTCTTGTACCTCAACCTGCTGCGTGAACGGTTGACTTACGGCGACCTGGCCTCTTACGTGCTGGGCGCGACCAACCTGGTGAACGGCCAACCCTTCGACCGATTGTATATTTACCCGCCTTTCTGGGCCATCCTGCTCAAGCCGCTTGTGCCCTATGGCGAGGACGCCTTCCTAGTTGTGCTGTGGGTGCTGAACATCCTTTCGCTGATGGCGTTCTATTTTCTCATGCACCTCGTGTTGGAGAAATACGGATTTTCGCCGCACATGGCAGCCATTGTCGTGACGCTGTTCCTGGGCGTCAACATGGCCGTGTTGCGCACGATGTATTACATGCAGGTCAACCTGCACGTGCTCAACCTGATCTTCATCAGCCTGTTGTTGTATCCGCGTTCGCGCATGCTCTCGGCGCTGGCGCTTAGTTTGGCGATCCATTTCAAGGTTTCTCCGGCTGCACTGGCGCTGGCTTTCCTGCTTGAACGTGACTGGCGCTGGCTGGCCTGGCTGGCGTTCTTTACACTCTTTATTTTTGCCATCACGGTCGTATCGGATGGGTTGGAGCCATACCAGAGTTTTCTCTATAACCTGGGACTGCTTAACATCCCGCACGGACTGAACTTCCGCGAGACATCCTTCGATTCGTTCTTTTGGGCCATCACGCAACTGCTGCATTTGAATTACGTTTTCCCACGCGTGGCTACTTATATTTCAAAGGCGGCGCTGGGCGTGGCGTCGCTGTTCGTGATGGTCAAGGCTGTGCGCGGCAAGTCGTATTACGAAGGCGCATCGGCCAACCTGTTCAATGCCATCCCGCCGCTGATGATCCTGATGAATATGTATTCGCCGCTGGTCTGGGAACATCACGGCGTGTTCCTGGTGCTGGGGGTGATCGTGCTGTTACGCCGCTTGGATACGCCGGCGGAATGGATATGGTTCGGCGCCTTCTATTTTGTACAGTTTCTCATCCCGACCTTTGATTTCTTCCCGTGGTCCTACGCGCGGATGCTCACGCCCTTACTCCTGCTTTGGATGCTGTGGCGCGTCACAAAGCGGCCCCCAGGCGAGACAGCGTTATTTCGCCGCGTCAAACAATGGTTGGAAAATCTGCCCGCCCTCCCGGCTTGACCATGCGCTTTCTTGAAAACTTCGTCCTCAATACCCCATATCTGTTCCTGAAGAAGATCCCCTATGCCTGGCTGTTGGTGATCCTGTTCTGGGCCTGGCCACCCATTGCCTCGGGGATCTTTGCTGCCATCATCGCGCTGGGGCTGTTGATGATGGCCTTGCAACAGCGCTTCTGGGAAAAGAAAATCTACCGCGAATTCCAGAAGGAGGGACAGCTCTATCGCGATCAACCGCGTGCGCCGTTTGGCTATCAGGCGCGGAATGTAACGTGGGTGTTGGCGGGCAGCGCGCTGCTGGGTATTTTAATGGGCGGGCGGCTGAATATCTCCAGCTTGCAGTGGTTCCTGCTAGCGGCAGGTTTGATGCTGTTGTATAAAGATGCGCTGATCTTTGGAGCTTCGGCGGTGTACCTCGTTACACAGCGCGGCATCGCCGTCCGCTTTGTGCCCGGACATATTGACTACCGCCTGTTCTTTCGATACACCGAGATCAATTACATCGTCCGTGTGCACGAAGGCGATAAACTTCCCAAGCGGCTGGATGTTCTGAGCCCCAATCGCAAGTCCCAGGAAGGCGTGTTGGTGGTCTCCAAGCTTGCCGATGGTTTTACCCGCGAGATTGGCCAGGTGCTGCTCACTCCCACCGACGTGGATGCCTTCCTGGCGCAGATACCGGCTACACTGATCCAGAACGAGTATTCAGGCCGTTAAGCGCATTCACAAACACTTCGACCATCTTCTCCAAATTAATTTCCTCCGCCACAATGCGGTACGACTCGGCGCCCATCCTGCGCAGCCGAGTCATATCTGAGAGTGCGACCTGCAAGGTAGCAACCAGCGCCTCGAAATCATCGGGCGGGATTTGCCAGCCGTTTTCCTCGCGGACCAGGTCATCCTGTGTGCCGTCGCCTTTTGCGACTACGATGGGCAGCCCATGACTCATCGCCTCCTGGACGGCAAGCCCTCCGGTTCCGGGCAGAACGAAGAGGTCTGCCTCCGCGAAATAGGGTTTTAACTCGTCCCCCTGTCTGGCTCCGATAAACTGCGCCGATGGGTAGACCTCTCCAGCCAACACCTCCAACGCGCCGCGCTCCGGCCCATCCCCGACGATGACCAGACGCGGTTTGGAGTCAAGTTGGGCGCAGGCGCGCAGAAGCATGTCCACGCGTTTGCGGGCCTGGAGTCTGCCGACGAAGAGAAGGGACGGCGGACGGTGGACAGTGGACAATGTTCGCACTGGCGGTTGAGTGGGATGCGGGGAGACTGAATTGTACGCCACAAAAATCTTTTCACGCGAAAAACCTAGTTGGGCGTACTCGTCCGCGCCGCGCTGGCTGTAGGCGATCAGCGCGTCGAACCGGCCCAGGAACGAGAGTCGCCGGGTTTGGCGGAGGCCGCTCAGGGGGCCGGAAAGAGGCGGCGATCCCAGTCCCCAGCCGAGCACCGGGCGGCCGCGTCGCTTCATCCAACGGATGGCAGCAGGAGTGGAGAGATAACGCGGATTGGCTTCCACGATCAACGCGTCCGGGTTCCAATCGGCCAGCCAGTTGAGCAGGCCAGTCTGGTAGCAAAGGTATAGGGGGCCGCGCAAGAGATGGATGTTATTTGCCGATGCGTAATTCGTAATGTTCAGGGACGAAGTGGTGGCGATGCTTTCTTCTGGACGCGGCTGGCCTGCGAAGAGACCCAGCCCGCCCTGGCAAGATCCTGCCAGCAGATCAAAGAAAGGTGCGCGATACGCGGGCAGGACGCGCTGTTGTAAACCGAGACGGCCGGGAAAGGTTGGGTTCATGGGATGGAGTTGCAGCGTGAGAAGATGACGGCATACGGGTCGCGGTATTGCTCGCACCACTGGCTCGAAGACCCAACAGCCTGGATCAACGCGGATTGGGATGCGGTGGATAACAAAAGCAGGTTGATCTTTTGGCGGTCGAAGTCGGCCTGCCATTCCGGTGCGCCGCTGCTGATGTGCACGTACTCGCGCCATTGATCTGGGGGAAAACTGAACATGCGCGTGTCTATCCAGGGCGGACGTGTGGGCAGGGCGAAGGCCAGATAGGAACCGAAGGCATAGTCGTTCCACACTGGGCCAGGAAGGTTCGGGTGCGTGGACAGCCAGTCCACGGCCGCGATGGGCGTGGTGGTGAGTTCATATAGCGGCGGGGCTTGTTTCCACCAGGATTCGCGCAAGCCGGGCAGGAAGAGCAGGGAAAGCAGCAGGAACACGCTGGCCGCCGCGATGTTTATGGTCGGGAAGACTTTTTTCACGGGACGATCCAGCATTTTGTTTGTCCATTCGGCCAGAAGTTTGGCGGTCAGAATGGCGAGGATCAGCAGGAACCAGATCCCGTAGCGGATGCCGGATAGCGCCAGCCAGCCAAAGCCGAGGAACCAGACCCACTCAAACAAGGATAATTTGCGCGGCGAAAGCGCGGCCAGCGGCGCGAAGGCCAGCAGCCAGCCGAAGAAGAGATTCATTTGCCAGCCGACGTTGCTGGGCGCGTTCCATTCTACACTGAAGAGATAATCGGATGGCGAGTTGAGGATGAAGACCAAATATTGCCATACGCCGATGCCGTGTGGGTTGACCAGGGATACCATCAGCATGGCGACCAGGGTGATGAGCAGCGCCCTGCGGTTCCCCTTGCCAAAGACCAGCGGCGCGCCGGCCAGCAAAAAGGGCAGGACAAAGGAACCATGCAGGTTTGCCCATAAAAATTCGGCCAACGGCAGAAGCCACAGAAATTGATCCTGTCCCTCCTGCCAGCGACACAGAGTCCATAGGCAAATCACGAATAGCGGATAGGCAAACAACTGCGGGCGCATGACCCAGTTGTTGGCGCTTGCCACTCCCACCAGGATTACCAACAGGGTTGCCAGCCGTGGGCCGGAGACGCCGCGGATCACGCTCCACAGCATCCCATACGTGAGTCCGATCAGGACGGCGCGCAGCAGGTAGGTGAGAGTTGCCCCGCCGAAGTGATAGACCAGCCAGAAAAGCACTGCCGAGAGCCATGACTGGTAAAAGATCGGCAGCCCGGCCCGGCTGAAACCGATGGTATCGGTGAGGGGCACGGCTCCGCTCTTGAGGATATCCTGTCCCAACCGCAGATACCACCAATAATCCTGCGAGGGGATCGAGAACAGGATGGAGAGTCCAACCAGTGGCAGCAGGGCCAGGCTGAGCCAGAGGAAGTCGTAACTGCGGGAGGAATTCGTCATATTCATTCCTCCAACAAAACTTTCAAATACTGTTCCACCATTTGATCCAGTCCCAGCGCGGACTCGGCTTGCGCCCGTGCCGCCGCCCGGAGGCGCAGCGGGTCGCGCAAAATCTCGGCGGCGGACTCCGCCAGCGCGGGAATATCCGGCGGCTCGATCTTCCACGGGTCGCCCCCATACGGGACAATGCGGCCTGAGTCGCCGAGCACCAATTCATTCAGAGCGCCGGTATCGAAGGATGCCACCGGCAATCCGCAGGCCAGCGCTTCAATGACCGAGTTTGGGCAGGCTGCGTTCAAGTCAGCAGAGAACAGGATATGCGCCGAGCGGTCAATTTCGGGGATGCGCTCGCGCGGCACGGCTCCCAGCCATTGAATGGGAACCCGCGCGTTGACGTGTGCCTTGTGATCTTCAGTGATCTTGCCAACCACCATCAATTCCATCGGGAAGCCATATTTTTCCTGCAAGTCTTCGGCGAGTTGGATGGCGTTGTCCAGTCCCATGTCGTAGCCGCCGCCGAGACTGCCTTCCACGATCAGCAAGCGGTAGGGCGGATAGAGCGGGTAGGACAAAATGCCATTTTGTCCTACAGGTGAATACGTCTTCAAATCTACGCCATTGTGGATGACCGCGTACGGCGTGCGGGTCTTCCCATACCAGTCTTCCCACCAGCGGCGGGAGAACTCGCTTTGATAAATGATCCTGCTGGCCAGCCGCGCCCGGATCAAGGACAGGATGAAATTGCCATACTCGGCGCGCAGATAATGCCTGAGTCCGGTGTGGCGTTGGCGGTGCACCCAGTTGATCCCATCCAGCCGCTGCACAATACGCGTCCCGCGGCGACGCGCCCTCCATAACGGGAGCAGGCTGCGGGTCCCGGCAATGACCAGGACGGCGTCCGATGGCTGGGAAAGATCGTAGGTTACGTCCACGCCGCGGGCGCGCAATCCGTCCTCAAACTTGAGTCGGAACGAGGC
>JAKANW010000132.1 GCA_021823555.1 Chloroflexota bacterium | reverse complement strand
GAGATCGGGTATTATCACGTTCCCACCTATATGGCGGACCAAAGCGGTGACCTGGTATTTCACGTGCCGCTGCGGGCATTGATCGCGATTGATTCGTGGGTGCACGTTTTCATCGCTGACGTTGTATTTGGCCTTTTCGCGCGCGGGGCGCGCTTTGAAAAACGGCTGGGCGAGGACCTGGGGTTCAAACTGGGTATTTTGGCAAAGGCTGTTTATGAAGGCCGACAGGTCCTGGAATGCTCCGAACTTGTGAAAGTGGGCAAGAACTGTGTGATTGACCCCAGGGCTATCATTCATGGGCCGACGACCATCGGCGACAATGTCACGATCAATGCCGGGGCCGTGATCGAGAATTCGATTATCGGCAGTAATGTCAATATTTCGCAGGATGTGCAGATCATGCTCTCGGTGGTGGGAGATGGCACGTTCATGCCTTTCCGTTCAGCGTTATTCATGACCACCATTATGGATAACAGCATGGTGGCGCAGAATACCTGCCTGCAAATGTGTGTGGTGGGAAGAAAAACATTCATCGGCGCAGGCTCTACCTTTACGGATTACAACTTGGTACCGGCCCCCATTCGAGCTTTGGCTGGTGATGGACAACTACGCATATCCAACCGCCCGGTAATGGGCAGTTGCGTCGGCCATAACTGCCGCATCGGATCCGGGATGATTATCTACCCGGCCCGTACCATCGAATCGGATGTGGTATTGGTGGCCTCCAAGGAGCGTCGCGTGATTGACCGCGACGTGCGCTATGAGGACAGTGACCATCATTATCTAAAGGCTGCACATTTACACATGACTCCCGATCACCATCGCTCGCGAGCGGATGCCGAGTCCTGGTGAGTATGGATACATTTGCCTTTATCATTCATCCAATTGATCCCAAACGCGATGTCAGCCGTAAGTTCCCTTTGCTGGGGCGCGTGCTGAGTGAGCGTCAGATTGATTTTTTCTCCACATATTTCCCGCCCGTCTATATCTCCGAGATCGAAGGTATCACCTCTGCCGCCACAGGCAGGGAGATTAAGGGCTGGTTTGTCGCCTGCCCATTCACGCCGCGCCGGATGTTGGAGTTGCCGGAACACACAGTTTATCGTAAGATTATCCAGACCGGCCACATGGCAGAACGACTTGGCGCCAATTTGTTGGGCCTGGGTGCGTTCACTTCCGTGGTTGGCGATGCAGGCGTTACAATTGCGAGGAATCTGGATATCCCTGTCACTACCGGCGACTCGTACACGGTTGCTTTAGCTGTGCAGGCCATACGGGAAGCAGCGCGTTTAATGGGCATCGCCATGCAAAATGCGACGGTGGCGGTGGTGGGCGCGACGGGCGCCATAGGCCGCGTCTGCGCGGACCTGTTGGCTGGTGAGGCCGGCCGGTTGTTGCTGGTGGCTCGGGATGAGAGAAAACTCGAAGGTTTGCGCGACAGGCTGAAGTCCCGGGCGCGAAGCGAATTGGTTGTCAGTACAAAAATGGATGCGCTCTCCGAGGCGCAATTGATCCTGACAGTGACCAGCGCGATCCACGATGTGATCTGCCCTGAGCATTTGCTGCCCGGCAGCGTGGTCTGTGATGTAGCCCGCCCCCGCGACGTTTCTGCAATGGTGGCGGCCGTTAGAAATGATATATTAGTGATTGACGGTGGCATGGTAGACGTTCCGGGCCCCGTAAATTTCCATTTTAATTTTGGTTTTCCCGCCGGAAAGGCGTATGCGTGCATGGCTGAGACCATGGCGTTGACGTTGGAAGGCCGCTTTGAAGATTATACGGTCGGGAAGGATTTGACTTTGGAACGCGTGCAGGAGATTTCTGTCATGGCTGAGAAGCATGGTTTCCGTTTGAGCGGGTTTCGTTCGTTCGAACGGGAAGTAACTGAAGCGCAAATCGAAGCAGTGCGTCGGAATGCCCGCAAGGGCCAACATCGCGCATGAGGAGGCTTGTATGGGAAACGCCCGCCTATTGGTTGTAGAAGATGATGTCGACATCGCCAATATGCTCAAGATCTACTTCACGGGGCTGCAGTTTGAAGTGGATGTAGCCAACCGCGGCGCAGATGCCCTGGAGAAAACGAAACAGGTCCTGCCGCATCTGATCGTGCTGGACATCATGTTGCCGGACATTGACGGCTATGAGGTCTGCCGCAACCTGCGAACGAACACTCGCACCAGCCACATCCCGGTGATTTTCCTGACGCAGAAAGATGAGCGCAGCGATAAATTACAGGGACTTGAGTTGGGCGCAGACGATTACATTACCAAGCCCTTCGATATTGAGGAGTTAAAACTCCGCGTAACAGGGGCCATCCGCCGCGCAGAGCGCGAAAGCCTGACGGATCCACGTTCCGGCCTGCCCGCGGGACGCCTGATCGAGGAGCAGCTGCGTCGCATCATCCGTGAACAGGACTGGGCGTTGTTGGATATTCGTATCAACCACTTTGACCCGTTTCGCGATGTATACGGCTTTGTGGCCGGAGATGATGTATTGCGTTTCACAGCCATGCTGATCGGTGAAATGGTGGATGAATTTGGGACTGCCGGCGATTTCATCGGTCATGCAGGCGCCGATAATTACATCATTATTACGACCAGCGAGGCGGCCCCGTCGCTCAAACAGCACTTGAAGGAACGCTTTAGCACAGAAGTCCAGGCACATTACAATTTCATTGATCGCCAACAGGGGTTTATGCAGGCTCCCCAAGCCGATGGCGGGTTGGGGAAGGTTCCTTTCATGACGCTAGCCATTGGAATGGTTTCACCCACCCAGCAATCCTTTGCTGATATTCGTGAAATTACCGAGTTGGCAGCCGAGGCGCGTCGGCAGGACGCCGCGGCTGCTCCCGCCGCCTAGCAGGTGCTTTATCAATGTCTTCTGGCCTGGGTCTTGGCATTGGACTGTTCGCGACCGGACTGATTGTCGTTTTCCTGGTCTGGGTTGTGTTGCGCCTGTTGCCTCGTGCCCAGGAAGTGCCATCTTCTGGTTTCCCCTCCGTTGTTTCCCCGGATACCGAACAAGCTGTTGATGCGGTTTTGACGATCCAACCAGGCGGCAGGGTGGATTATGTGAACGCATTGGCGCGACAGTGGTTTGGTCTCGAAGATGATGAAGTGGACCTGGAGCGCCTGATCCGCCGCGTGCGCCCATCGGATGATTTTCTAAATCTATGCGCCACACCGGGGCAAAAACGCTTGACGGTGAATGGCAAATTATTGGAAGCCACCTCCTATCAGGTGCCTGGCCCAAACCCATTGATGTTGGTCTCATTGCGCCCGATGGATTTGGTCCCCTCTCTGACGGTTGGAGATGCGGCTGCTTCAGTCTTAAAAGTAGTAACAGATTTTAACCAGGGTATAGCGGCCAGCCTTGAATTGAAAACAACACTCCGATTGGTTCTGGATAATATCAGCCGCCTGGTCCCGGCAGATGTGATGGAGTTGAAGGTATGGAACGCGGCAACACAAACGCTGACGGCCTATCGGTTTCAGGATTCAGACACTGCATCCCGGGAAGTGACACGGGTAACGCAGTCACAGTTTGGCAGTTTGACCGATCAGCTAATTGCGTCCCGCCAGCCGGTGCTGTTGGATGTTGGGCAGATCCCTGCCAACGGCGCAAAATCAGTGCAGTCCTATCTTGGTATTCCACTGATGGCAACTGGAGAATTGGTGGGCACGCTGGAAGCGGGGCAGAACGGGGGAGCCTCTTTCGGCGCTCATGACCTGGATCTGCTCAAACTTGTTTCAGGGCAGGCTGCGGTTGCAATTCGCAATGCCGCTTTGTATGAAGAGGAACAAAGCCGTACGGTGGAGCTGGCCGGCCTGGCAAATATAGCCCAGGCAGTTGGTGCAATTCAAGAGCCTAAAGACCTGTTCGGCCATTTGGTGGAAAGTATCGTTCCATTATTCAATGCCGAGATCGTTGGTTTTTTGCTCTATGATGAGAGGCGCCGTATATTGGAAGGACAGATACCCTTTCGCGGTTTGCCATCCCAGATCGTAGAGGTGTATCGCACAACAGTCCCTCCCAACAGCCCGGCCGAACGTATTCTCCTGGACTTAAAACCGGTCTTGACTCTGGATGCCACGAAAGATGATAACTGGCGTTCCCTCGGATTAACCAACGTGGCAGTGGCGACCAGCCTGCGAGACTCTGCTCTTGTACCGATTGTATCCGCCGGGCGGATGATGGGATATTTGCAGGTATCTCATCATCGGGATGGAACACCCTCCTTTTCAGCGAGGGAATTGCGCCTGATGAATACCGTGGCTGACCAGGCCGCGGCCATTATCGAAAACGCCCTGCTTGTCCAACAATCCCGGATTCGTTCCCAGCGCTCTGAAGCCTTGCGGCGGATTGCCAGCCTTTCTGCATCCTCGGCTACGATGGATGAGATGCTCAAATATTCGATGCAGGAACTGGTGCACCTCTTTGGGGCAGATACGGGCGGCATTTTCCTGCTCGATGACGAACGCGGCCAATTGCGCTTGCACCGCGAATCGGTTTCCGGGGTGTCTGATGAAACTGTCAATTCCTTCTCGCGTTTGTACGTGGATGACCCCGAATATCTATTGACAGTCTCACACAGCAGAAAGCCTTTCGTTTCCGGGCATTTGAGCACTGATCCCCGCGTGCTTTCGCTATATCGCCCAATGATATCGGCTTTGCAAATTGAATCGTCTGTCATGGCGCCCTTGATGGTTCGCGAACGTTGCATTGGCGAATTGATGCTGGGCAGTCGCAAGATGGACTATTTCAGCATGGATGACTTGCAGGTGATAACCACAGCGGCAAACCAGATTGCCTCCGCGGTGGAAAACGCCAGCCTGTTGTCACAAACCGATGAGGCATTGCGGAACCGCGTGGATCAGTTAACGGCGATATCGCGTGTCAGCCGCGAGTTGGCAGCCTCACTGGACCTTAAACGCCTCCTTGACGTGATACACGATGAGAGCCTGCGCGTGATGCATGCTGATTGCGGAACGATCTTTTTGTTCGATCTCGAGAAATTGGCTGAGAACCCTCACATTGTATTATCGGTAGGTTGTTGTTCGTCCGAACCTGGCCTGTCTCTTTTGGAGCGCAGCGTATTGGAAACCGGCCAACCACTGGTGGTGGCTGATTTTAACATAAGTGGTGGACGGCCGCCTCACAAGGGCGTTCGCTCGGCGATGGTTGTTCCCATAACGCATCAAGGGCAAACTGCCGGGCTGATCAGCTTGCATGGAATCCGACCGTCATTTTTTGAGACGAGTTCATTGGAGTTGATCGAGACCCTGGCTTCACAGGCAGCGATTGCCATTAACAATGCGCGTCAGTATCAGGATGAACGCCAGCGTGCTGAATTGCTCCGCCGACGGGCCGACACACTCTCGAAAATAACTGATGTCAGCTATGCCTTGCACCGGGAACAGCCGTTGGAACAGGCTTTGCATGACATCGCTACGGGTATCCGCGAATCAACTCCGTTCCGTGTTGTGTTGATCAGTATTTACGAGGATGAAACTGCCGTATTGCGGCGTGTGACCGGGGTTGGTTTGTCACAGGACACCCTGAATGAATTGATGGCGCGCAAGCAACCGTTTACAAGTGTCCAACAGCTCATGAAGCCGGAATTCAAGATTGGCCGGGCCTATTTCATTCCGGCTGATCAGACGCCGATCATGCCTCCCGATGTCCATTATGTCTATGCCAGTTACCAGCCTCAAACCTCGGCGCCTAAACAGGACGCCTGGGATCCGGACGACTTCCTGCTCATTCCACTGGAAGATGCCCGGGGCAACCCGCTGGGACTGATCAGCCTGGATGATCCCTCCAATGGTCTGCGCCCGGATCGGGCTGCAGTGGATGCACTCGAAGTCTTTGCCGCGCAGGCAGCCCTCATCATTAATAGCTCAGCCCGGTTCAAGGGTTTACAAAACCGCGTTGATTCTCTTTCGGATGGTATTCAGCGCCAGCAAAAATTATTAAGCGTAAGCCAAAATGACTTGCCGCTTCTGCTGCATAAAGACCTGGAACAGACCGTTTCTGTACATAACCTGGAGCGCCGCGCCCAGCGGGTACGCGCGGGTCTGGCCATCACTGAATCGGTCAGCCGTCAGTTGGATGCTTCTTCAGCTTTGATGGCGCTGGGACGCGAGACCCTGACGCAATTGGGAATGGCGGCAGCGTTGGTGGCCGAGGATGCACCTGAGGGGCCGCGCCTGATCCACGTGCTTGGCAACATCCCGCGCGCCACAAATGTGGAAGCGTCCTTCGGTCAGCGGAATCCGATGCGGGTGGTCCTGCAAACAGGAAAGCCGATCCTGATCGCCAACCTGGATGAAGATGAAGAGTGGCGTGATACTCCATTGCTCACTTCTTTGCGCGCCAAAGGCGTCATCTGTCTGCCGGTCAGTGTTGAGAATCGTACAGTGGCGGCTATGTTGGCCGTCAGTCCTGAGCCAATGCCAGCCTTCACGGACGAGGATCGCCAGGTTTACTTCCAGATATCGCGGCAAACTTCCGTCATTTTACAGAATATCTCGCTCTTGAGTGAGACCCGCCGCCGCTTGCAGGAAGTGGACCTGTTGCTTGATTTCAGCCGCCGCCTGGGCGGCCTGACCCCGGACGAGATGGTCGGGTCCCTGCTGGAGAGCGCCCGCCGCGTATTACCCAGTGCTCACGCCGGCGTGGTTTTTCTGTGGAATGAACAGGCATCTTTGCTGATACCGCGCGCTGTCTCTGGGTATGCAGACAATAATAGCTTGATGCGCATTAACTATCGCATTGGCGAGGCCCTGCCTGGCATCACTTTTGCCGGCAAGAAATCACGCCGCATAGGCGAAGTTGATTTCGCGCGCGATTATGCATTAAACCCCGATAATTTGCTGCTCTATCGTCAAGCGACCGGTGGGCGTTTGCCAGTCTCCAGTCTGTTGATCCCAATCCTGTCCGGTGAACATAACCTTGGCCTGCTGCTATTGGACAACTTCAATACGGTTGCGGCCTTCAAACCACAGGATGAGGCCCTGCTGCTGTCCCTGGCGCAGCAAGTGGCTCTTTCGCTTGAAAACATCCGCCTGGTGCAGACAACGCAGGAACGTGCTGGACAGTTACAGGCCCTGAACGATGTCGCTGCGTCCCTGACCTCCAGCCTGCGCAGCGACGAACTGGTGGCTTCTCTCCTCCAGCGTCTCCAGATGATCCTGCCTTATGATACGGCCACACTCTGGCTGCGCGACAAAGACCGACTCACTGTCTCCTCTGCGGTCGGTTTCCCCGACACGGAGAGGCGACTCGGCCTGACCATTGCTGTTTCAGACAGCGCCTTGTTCAACGAAATGGTCAGTACCGGGCAGGCAATCTAGATCGGAA
>JAKANW010000131.1 GCA_021823555.1 Chloroflexota bacterium | reverse complement strand
TTGGATGAAAATTTTCTCTTTGCAGGCGGCAAACTGGTGGAACGTTCGCCTTTCAGGGAGGAAACTTCTTCAGGCGAGAGATGCCGCCACTCACCGGGCCTGAGCGAACCCAACCGCAATGTGCCAATGCGGACGCGCAGGATGCGCACCACCGGCAGCCCCAGCAAACTCCCGATCTCGCGGATCTGGCGCTTGCGTCCCTCGCCCATGACCACCCTCACCCAGGCACCTTTTCCCGAGATCGACTCAAAGCGGACGTCGGCAGGCGCGGTCTTGTAGCCATCTTCGAGAACCACGCCGCGCCGCCAGGTGGATAGTTGCTCCTCGTCGGGACGGCGCGCCAGCAGGACACGATATTCCTTCTCGTGGCCGTAGCGCGGATGCGTTAACCGGTTGGTCAGGTCGCCGTCGTTGGTCATCAGCACCAGCCCCTCGCTGTCAATGTCCAGCCGTCCCACCGGGTAGATGCGTTCAGGCACATCCACCAGATTGCGCACCGTGCGGCGGTCATCGCCCTCCTCGGCATCCACAGCGGAAAGCACATTGCGCGGCTTATTCAGCGCAATATACACCGATGACTCAGCGCGCGGAATCAGTCTGCCATCCACACTGATCTTGTCTTTGGCAGCGTCGGCTTTCTGGCCAAGGATGGCGGCTTGTCCGTTGACACGCACGCGCCCGGCTTCGATGATCAATTCGCAGGCGCGGCGTGAGCCAAAGCCAGCTTGAGCGAGAATTTTTTGCAAGCGTTCTTCCATGGAGAGTATTATAAAACTAAAAGCAGGTCTCGTTTGAAACGTGACCTGCAATTGATATCCCCTGTTCTTCCAACAAGAAGTAGGTTGTTGGACAAAGAATCTCCGCAAGAAGAACAGGAGACCCTTCGCTTCGCTCACATCCTCCCGACACCTGCACTCCCTAGCACCGCCCGCTAGCAGTTTGTCGGAGAACCCCAGTGGCGGGCATTTTTTACCGCGAAGCCCGCTAAGAACGCCAAGAAAATCATTAAAACTTCGCGTTCTTCGCGCTCTTTGCGGTTCAAACCGGTTTTCCCCTCGTGACACACTGCTCTCCGACAGCCTGCTAGGGCAGGTGTGCGCCAGGTGCAAGTGTGTCCTTCGGGAGGGTGACACACCCTGACTATATCGCCAGTCCCTTGAATTGGCTCATGTACAGGTGATGGAAGAATCCCTTCGCATCCAACAATTGCTGGTGGGTACCCTGCTCAACGATCTCGCCATTGTTGATGACGATGACGTTGTCGGCATCGCGGATGGTGGACAGGCGGTGGGCAATGACGAAACTGGTGCGCCCTTCCATCAAACGCAGCAGCGCTTTCTGAATACGGGCTTCGGTGCGCGTGTCCACGCTGGAGGTGGCTTCGTCGAGGATGAGGATGCTCGGGTCTGCCAGGACGGCGCGGGCGATGGACAGCAGTTGTCGCTGTCCCTGGCTGAGATTGCTGGCGCGCTCCGAGAGTTTAGTTTGGTAGCCCTGCGGCAGGAGGCAGATGAAGTGATCGGCATCGGCTAATTTGGCGGCTTCAATGCACTCCTCGTCGGTGGCATCCAGGCGGCCGTAGCGGATATTCTCCATCACGGTATCGGCAAACAGGAAGGTATCCTGCAAGACGAGTCCCAACTGCTGGCGCAGGTCGGGCTTCGGTATGTCGCGCAGGTCGCGGTCATCAATCGTGATCCTGCCACCGTTGATCTCATAGAAACGCGTCAACAGGTTGATGATGGTGGTCTTGCCCGCGCCCGTCGGCCCGACCAGCGCGATGATCTGGCCTGCTCTGGCTTCGAGCGTCACGTTCTTGATGATGGGCGTATCGGGCAGGTAGCCAAAACGGACATTTTCGAAGCGGACATTTCCTTTAACGGCAGCCAGCCTGGGGGAGTCCGAGGCGGCATCCACCTCGGGCGGGATGTCAATGATTTCGAAGACGCGTTCCGCACCCGCCAACGCGGCCTGGATCGAGTTGTACATGTTCGCCAGTTGGCGCAGAGGCTGGATGAAGTTCTGGGCGTAGCCGATGAAGGTGGCAATCAGTCCGACCGTGACCAATCCCTGCAGGGCCAGGTAGCCGCCCAGCCCCACCAGCACAATGACAAAGAAGTTGCCAAGCACATTGGTCAGCGGCATGAGCATGAGGGCGTAGGTGTTGGCGTAGACGCCTGCCTTGAATACCTTTTGGTTGCTGGCGCGGAAACGCTCGATGGCCGAGTCGCTGCGGCGGAAAGCCTTGACCACGCGTTGCCCGCTGATGGATTCCTCCATCACACCGTTGATCTCGCCCAATTCTTTTTGCAGATCGCGGAAACCTTTGCGCGTGTAGCGGGCAACAAACTGCGTGAACCAGAACATGATCGGGACGACCAGCAGCGAGGCCAGCGCCAGCCAGTGATTCAACACGAACATGGCAATGAGAATGCCGAAGAGGGACAGCACGCTGGCAACCAGCGAGACCACGTTCTGCGAGACGGCCTGGTTAATGGCATCAATATCGTTGGTCAGGCGGCTCATCAACTCGCCCGCGGTGTGACTGTCGAAGAAGCCTATCGAAAGTTTTTGCAAATGCTCGAACAGGTCGCGGCGCAAACGGCGCAAAGCATCCTGCGAGATGGTCGCCATGATCCAACTGGAGGCAGCCTGGAAGCCGTTATCGAACAGGTAGATGACCAACAGCCATCCAGCCAGTTTCGCCAGGCCCGCAATTTGTTTGGTGGCAATGAACTTGTCAATCGCCACGCCAATCAGGTACGGCTCGAGCAGTTCCAGCAGGATGTAACTCAACACGAAAAGCAGCACCAGGCCCAGTAAAAATTTGTATGGACTGAGATACATCGTCAAGCGCGTGAGGGCGCGGCGCGGGTCGCTGGCTTTCTCGATCTTGCCAGGCCGCATTCCACCGCGCCCCAATTGGGCGCGGATGTCAGGAGGAGGAGTGGGGCGATCGTTCGAAGTTGTATTGCTCATGCCTCCACCTCCAGCTTCACGCCATCCCCCAACTGGGAAGCGTAAATCTCCTGATACACAGGGCTGGACTGCATCAATTCGCTATGCGTACCTTGCGCAACAATGCGGCCCTGGTCAATGACCACGATCTTGTCAGCGTGCAGCACCGTGCTGATGCGCTGGGCCACCACAAAACTTGTCCTGAGCGCAGTCGAAGAACCGTCGCGCATCATTTCCTTCATCGCTTCCTGGATCTTCGTCTCGGTTTCCACGTCCACCGAACTGGTGCTGTCATCCAGGATCAAAATCTCAGGCCGCATCAGCAAAGCGCGCGCGATCGCAATACGCTGCTTCTGTCCGCCTGAAAGATTCACGCCGCGCTCCTCGATGTGCGTGTCGTATCCGTTCGGGAGCTGGATGATAAACTCGTGGGCCTGCGCTGCTTTGGCGGCAGCGACGACTTCCTCATCACTTGCATTGGGCCGACCGTAGCGGATGTTATCCCCCACCGTGCCAGAAAACAGCACCGTCTCCTGCGGCACAACCCCCACCTGCGCCAGGACCTCATCCTGCCGCGCCTGATGGATGTCCACACCGTTCAGCGTGACCCTGCCAGCCGAAGCATCATAAAAGCGCGGGATCAAGTTGACGAGCGACGATTTGCCTGCGCCTGTCGCGCCCAGGATGGCGACGGTCTGGCCTGGCTCGGCGACCAAATCCACGCCGCTCAGGACGGCCCCGTCGCTGCTCCCGTTATAGTGGAAGTCCACTCCATCGAAGGCCACCCGCATCCCGCGCATCTCGGGCAGACTCAACGGTTCGGCTACATCCTGCACTTCGGGGACCGTCTCCAGCACCTCGTTGACACGTTCCGCCGAAGCTGTGGCCGCCGCGACCACATTCGCCAGCATCACCATGATGCCCAACGGCCCCATGGTAGTCTGCAGGTAGTTGATGAAGGCTACGATCTGTCCCTGCGTAAGGCTCCCGCGAATGGACTGCATCCCGCCCGCGTAGATGACGATCACCATGCCAATGTTGACGAAAACGCCCATGGCGGGCGAAAGCGTGGACATGAAGCGCATCACGCGAATGTTATGCTCGGTGAATTCTTCATTGGAGTATGCAAAGCGTTCCGCTTCATGGTCGGCGCGCACAAAGGCCTTGACCAGCCGCACGCCGGCGATGTTCTCCTGCAAGACCGTGTTCAGCCTGTCCAGTTTCTGCTGGACGGTGCGGAAGAGCGGGCCCATACGCGAGACGAAGAAGGCGATCACCAGCGTCGTCGCCAAGAGGACGGGTAGGATCATCAAAGCCAGATGGCTATCCGTGTTGAACATCAGGATGAGACTGCCGATCATCAACAGCGGCGCGCGCGTCCCGATGCGCAGCGAGACCTGCACCATGCGCTGGAACACGGTCGTATCGCTCGACAGGCGCACCATCAACTGTCCTGTGCTGAGCTGGTCGAGATTGCCGAACGAGAATGATTGGATCTTGAGAAAGAGTGCCTCGCGCAGATCCCGCGCCACGCTCTCCCCCACCTGGACCGACAGGGTGTTGTTCCCGATCGCAAAGAGGGTCTGCAAGGCCGAGATACTCAACATAATGATGGTCGTGCTAATAACGACCTGCATGTTTTTGGCGTTGATGCCCTGGTCAATGATCCGTTGGGTCAGCCGCGGGATGGCCAAATCCATCAGCACCACAGCAACCAGCAAAACTAAAGAAACCAGGCTGCGCCGCCAGTAAGGTTTGACAAAACGTACCAGTTTAGAAATATGGTTCATAGGTTTTTTCACTAAAGGTGTTCGCGCTGGGCGGAGCGCAGCGAAGTCGAAGCGCAATGCTCATGAGAATGAACAGCGTCTCGGCTACGGCTTTTGGCCTCCGCTCGACGCGAATTTTTTACTCCAACATTTTCTTCAACGAATCCATCGCTTTCATTACATTATCCAATTCGCCGGCGTTGAACGTCGTCATGTGGGACTTCATCCAATCGCGGGTCTCCTTGAATACAGTATCCAGCAGTTCGTTGCCCGCGGGTGTCAACGCCAGATCCACAAAACGGCGGTCTTGTCTACTCTGGGTACGCGTGAGCAAGCCTTTGTTCACCAGCACATCCACGGCCTGGCTGATGGCAGGACGACTGATATTCTTGGCCGTCGCCAACTCACTGACGGAGCCTGTCCCGCGCCGCACATAGCGCAGCACATGGAACTGTTCCACAGTGATCCCGAATTTCTCGGTCGCCACAGCGCGGATGTGGGAGCGTATCATGCTCCACAACGGTGGGATGGTCTCCCAGAAGCGGTCCACGGTCTGTTCGAGAGTCTCTTTTGGAGGAGATGCCGAGGGCATAAATCCACCTTTCGCAAAGTAATTAATTCTGTTAATGGTTAAGTATCGAAACTATTCTAGCCCCTTGTGTGAAATCAGTCAACCCATGGAGTTTCGTCCGCATAACCCCCTTTTTCCACCGACCGGAAGCAAGCAACCACGCCTCCGAATTTCACAGAGGCGTGGTTTATAATCGGTCGGTGTTTAAACGACTGATCAAATCAACGCCCGTTCCAGAAAATTACCGGGCAAACTTCATCCACCTGTACTTCGACATTGGCTGGTTCGGCATTCTGAGCGGCTCGGCCATCAACTTCCTCAACATATATGCCGCCCGCCTGGGAGCATCCGTCTTTCAAATTGGCCTGCTGGCTGCCGTTTCGGCAGTGGTCAATCTCATGTTTGCCATCCCCGCCGGCCGTTGGCTGGAACGACGTTCGATTGGCAAATCCGTTTTCTGGACTTCGGTCTTTTACCGCATCGGTTTCGCCCTGTGGATCCCGCTCCCGTGGCTGTTTGGGAATCAGGGTCAGGTCTGGGCGCTGATCGCCATCGCCCTCTACATGGGCATCCCACTTACGGCGCTCTCGGTCGGCTTCAACGCCCTGTTTGCATCTGCCGTTCCCAATGAATACCGCGCCCACGTGGCCGGCCTCCGCAACATCGTCCTGTCCGTAGCCTACATACTGAGTTCCATCGGCAGCGGTTATATCCTCGACCACCTGCCTTTCCCCGCCGGCTACCAGGTCATCTTCGGGATTGGATTTTTCGGCGCAGCCATGAGCAGCCTGCACCTATTTTTTGTGCGCCCGCTCAGCACCGATATTCCCCCGCTTCCTCCCACGCCCATAACTGATCCCGCCAAAGAGACCGACACCCAGTCCCGACCCTGGCTGGCCGCGCTGCGCCTCGACATCTGGAAGACCTATTACCGCCGCCAACTCCTGCTTTTGTTGGGATTCCATGCTACGCAATATCTGGCTATCCCGTTGTTCTCGATTTACATGGTACACGACCTGCACCTCAACGATGACCAGATCGGCATCGGCACGGCCATTTTCTATCTAACCGTTCTGCTTGGTTCGACCCAACTCAAGAGCATCGTCCGCCGGCTGGGACACAAAGGCGTGACCGGCTATGGCGTGATCACGATGGCACTCTACCCGATCATCATGGCGCTGTCTACGCAGGTCTGGCACTTCTACGCGCTCTCAGCCATCGGTGGGTTTGCCTGGTCGCTGGTGGGCGGCGCGTACGCCAACTACCTTCTGGAACATACGCCTGCCCATGACCGTCCGTCCCACTTGGCATGGTATAACGTGGTGCTCAATGCAGCCATCCTGTTCGGCTCGCTGGCCGGCCCCGCCCTTGCAGACGGGATCGGCCTGGCCGCCGCGCTCATCGTTTTCGGAATCCTGCGGCTTGTGGCGGGCGTGGCCATCCTAAAGTGGGGCTGAGAAAGAATACAGACTCCAAAGTCTTTGCGGACACCCTGGCTTGGAGATTCAAAAGTTAGTTGAGGGCAACGTCCTGAAGGTTGAACTCTTGAGCTGATTTTGGCCCCTTGCGACCAACCTTTGGGACGGTTCCGCGAATCCACCCTTGTGTTAAAATGAATTATATGGCCGAAAACATTAAAGTAGTTGCCACCAACCGCAAAGCCGGTTTTGAATATTTCCTGCTCGAAAAATTCGAAGCAGGATTAGTCCTACAAGGAAGTGAGATCAAGTCCATTCGCGCGGGACAAATCAGCATTATGGAAGCCTACGTGGACATCGAAGGCGGGAAGGAGGCCTGGCTGATGGAAGCACACATTGCGCCATACGCACAGGCCAACCGCTTCAACCACGATCCACGACGCAAGCGCCGCCTGCTCCTGCACAAAAAGCAGATCCTAGAATTGTGGAACAACGTCCGCATCAAAGGCATGACCATTGTGCCGACGCGCGTCTACCTCAAGGATGGACGCGCCAAAATCGAAATTGCACTGGCAAAGGGGAAGAAGGCTTACGACAAGCGCGCAGCCATTGCCAAACGCGACCAGGAACGCGGGACTGAACGAGAAACACGTGTGC
>JAKANW010000130.1 GCA_021823555.1 Chloroflexota bacterium | reverse complement strand
GCGGCGGCCATGTGCTATACATCCGGCACGACCGGCAACCCGAAGGGCGTGGTGTATTCGCACCGTTCCATTTACCTGCACAGCCTGGGCCTGAGCATGACCGATTCGTTCGGGCTTTCGGAGAAGGATGTGTTCATGCCGGTGGTGCCGATGTTCCATGTGCTGGCCTGGGGCACGCCCTTCGCCACCGTGATGCTGGGCACGAAACTGGTCTTCCCCGGCCCGCACCTGCAGCCGCGCGACCTGGCCGAACTGATCCAGGCCGAGAAGGTGACGCTGACAGCCGGTGTGCCGACGCTGTGGCTGGGCATTTTGAACCTATTGGAAAAAGAGCAGTACGACATGGGCAGCCTGCGCGGCATGATCGTAGGCGGGGCGGCCGCGCCGCAGTCCATGATCGAGGCTTTCGAAAAGAAACACAGCTTGAACGTGATCCACGCCTGGGGCATGACCGAGATGTCGCCGCTCGGCACGGTCAGCCATTTGAAGAGCTACCAGCTCGACCTGCCGGAAGAAGAGCGCTTCGCCATCCGCGCCAAGCAGGGTACTTCGGTGCCGGGCGTGGATATCCGGGCGGTGGACGAAGCGGGCCAGGAAATCCCCTGGGACGGCAAGGCCTTTGGCGAGCTACAGGTCAAGGGGCCGTGGATCGTCAGCAGCTACTACAACGATGAGCGCAGCGCTGAGTCGTTCATGGACGGCTGGTTCCGCACCGGCGACGTGGTGACGATTGACCCGGAGGGCTTCATGCAGATCGTGGACCGCACCAAGGACCTGGTCAAGAGCGGCGGCGAGTGGATCTCGAGCCAGGACCTGGAGAATGCCATCATGTCGCACCCCAAGGTGCTGGAGGCGGCGGTGATCGCGGTGCCGCATCCCAAGTGGCAGGAGCGCCCGCTGGCCTGCGTGGTACCCAAGCCGGATTACAAGGACAACCTTACCAAGGCGGAAATCTTCGAGCACCTGCGCTCACGCTTCGATAAGATGTACATCCCGGACGATGTGGTCTTCATCGAGGCGGTGCCCAAGACCAGCGTGGGAAAGTTCGATAAGAAGGTGCTGAGGGTGCAATACAAGGATTACCAGTTGCCGGAGTAGGAATGCCAAAAAGTGTGTTTCATTTGGGTTGGAATCGTCCCGAAGGTTGATCGTAAAAGGCCAAAATCGGCTTAAGTTCAACCTTCGGGACGTTGCCCTCAACTGGTTTGAAACACACCCAATTCAAAAAGGCTTGTCTTCTTGCCTGGAGGCAAGTCTTTGCTTTCATCCACGAATTTACACGAATTTACACGAATTTCCGGTAACTGCTCAGGCAAGCGGAGCAACGAAATCAGGCAGGAAGGGCTGATAAGCAAAGGCAAGGCGCAAAGCGGCCAAGGCTTTCACGCCATTCTTGCGGATCGTGGATAGATAGCTGCGGATCTGGCAGAAGTTTTGAGTTGCCGCGGCGCGACCCGCGGCGCGTGCGGCAGCCTGGGCTGCGATATTCTTGGCACCGCGAGCCGCGGCGTGGGAAGCGAATGCAGCTTTGCGCGCATCAATCATCGCTAAGTCGCCGCGCACCCAAGCGCGTGCTGCTTCGATGGCTCTGCGAGGTCGATCATCTTCCGGGTATATTTTCTCAAAATACGGAAGCACATGTTCCGCACAGTCAGCAGCCCAGATGGCTAATAATTTATGATCTTGTCCGTTGAGTCGCTTGGAGTGTTTATCCATCATCGAGTTTCTTTTCAGACTTCGCAGATCCTGAATACTCCGAAGTCTTTTGAAAAATGCAACCTCCGAATTTAGCTCGGAGGTCATTTGATTATTCATGGCATAGTGCAAACGTAATTGAACGTGGTGAATCCTACCAGTCGGGCTCACGCTATGTTGGGCGGCTGCACATGGTTATTAAGATGCGCTTATACGAGGTACCAAATCTGCCAGA
The DNA here is from genome assembly GCA_021823555.1 of Chloroflexota bacterium. The sequence goes on along the minus strand of JAKANW010000130.1, from coordinate 5,444 downwards.
GCCTTATCTAGAGTGGCATATTCAAAAGAAAATCCAAACTCCAGGGCTTTCTTTGGAATAACAGGTTTTTGACGTGCAATGATTTCTGCTACCTTCCCCATGAAGAGCCGAACCATAAAGTAAGGCATAAGTCGGATTGGTCGTCCCACTGCGGTGCCGAGTAGATCGGCATATTCCTGGTTGGTCACGGGGTTAGGTACTGTGCCATTTAAGGGTCCCCGAACCAGTTCGTTTTCCAGGGCAAATACATATAGGCGCCCCTCATCCAATATGTGAATCCATGAGCAATGGGCATTGCCTGGTTGACTAACACCGCTCTGTCCTTTTCGAGCTTGCTTGACTTGGTAGGGCAACCCGCCGCCATTTTCGCCCAGCACATAACCAGTACGTATGATGATGGTGCGAATTCCGAGTGCCTCCGCCTTCATGGCTTCATCTTCCCAAGGTTTGCTATCTTGTGCCCAAAAATCAGTTCCGATCGGTGTATTTTCATCTACCGGTATATGGCTTACGCTATCAAATCCATAAATTCCTTGTGAAGCGCTGCTGATAAAAACGCTGGGCTTGGATTTCGCCTGTGCCATGGCATTCACTAATCCGCGCGTGCCGATAATTCGATTGGTTAGGGCATCCCGAGCATATTGCTTCGTGTAACGCTTTCCAAAGATAGACGGAGCAGCACAATGGATCACGGCATACGCGCCATCCAGTGCGGTTATCCAGGGGCCATTTTCTTGTGGTTGCCATGCAACATACGCTATTGCGCCAGGTATTTTTTGTGCGGCTACTACTGGGTTGCGTGAGAATACCACAACATCGTAACTTCTCTTGAACAATTCTCTTGCTACTGTGTTGCCAATAAAGCCAGTAGCTCCAGTAAGAATTATTTTCTTTTTATTAGACATGTTGAAAACCGTTTCCTTCTGACACTAGCTGGCTTTTATATTGGGAGCCGGTTTTAGGAAGTAGAGTTCAATGAAATAAAAGCCGAAAGTCAGGATGAAATTGGTCGCCATCCCATGAGAGTAATTATCGTTCTGGAAACCGGAGAGGACAAAAAGCACTCCATTGATCTCTGCCAGGGCCATGCCGAGAAAGCCTAACACCCCAAAGACCTGCACGCTCCTGATCTTCGAGGTTAGCGCCATTAGCAGGCCGATCAACGAGATGATCGTCAAAACGGTTCCCAATACGGCGTGAACCACAGCAACAAAGCCTGCCTGATTAAGAGCACTCAAGACACTGGGAAATGAAAAGCCAAACGGAGAAAGAGAAGGTAGATCCGAAAGGTTGACGGCCATTCCAAATTCGAATTGGATTGCCAGTAATACGAGAACGGTTATCACTGCGACTTGCAACCCTTTAATTCTATTGGCTGACATATCTGTAATGCTCCTTTTCTCGGAAGCTATATATTTTCTTCATCGGAGTCATACTTTTCGGTCATCCTTGAATTCACCACTCAACCAGGACTCTACCTGCGAGGTTAGTTGATCAAAAACTTTATCCGCGGTTGCTTGGTTGGTTTCACCAAGCATCTGATACCCAAACCCTTTGATTTGAATCATGATCAACACTGCAGTGATAGTAGGGTCAAGTTCTGCTCGAAAAACCCCTTGGCGGATACCCTGCTCAATAATACCAGCCAGATACCCTCGCCAACTCTCGTCGAGCTTCTTGAATATCCGTGCGATAGCAGGGTCACGAAGCGAGCGAATGAGTAGTTCAGTAAAAACCACAATTTGATCGCGAGCACCTTGAAAATTGTAGCGGGCATCCTCTAGTTCGGCCCGTATATCTTTCCAGGCAGTTGAGGAAGCTTTTTCTGCCGAGTCGAAGCTATACGATGTGCTGAACTTTTCGATCAAGTAATCTACCACGCCTTTTATTAAGTCTTCTTTGGTTGGGAAGTAATAATGCAATGTAGCATTGTTAATGCCAGCCTCCGCTGCAACTTCACGCACCCTTAACCCTTCAAAGCCTCTTTTGGCGATATGGTTGAAGGCAATGAGGATTAACTCTTTTCGACGATCTTTGACCGGGGTTCGTTTTCTAGCCATAGCCGAAATATTCAATCAACTGGTTGATTGAATATTAACCGATTCCCTTTTCATTGTCAAGATCGTGACAGGAAGGATGCCGAGACCGAAAAATTTTGGTAATAATCACAAAAGGAGTGCAATCTTGAACAGCTGTTATATGGAAGGATTCTCCCTATCCCCACAGGAACTTTACAGAAAGATTCTGTATAATTCCTTATGGGCAGAATTATCCGCCTGCCAATTTTCGAAAACAATGCCTCCATTACAGAAAACCTACAAAACCATCCTGCTTTGCCCAACTGGTTATAATTGCGTCCATGGAATTCTTTTTCCCCGAAGACAATCTTACCCGCGCTGTGCCCGAAGAGACCCGCATCACCTCTCTCAAGGCCCAAGCCTACCCCGATGGCCGCCGCCTGCACGTGGACATCGAGATGACCCCCTTCCAAACCCGGCCCTACCTCGAAGTCACACTGACCGGCGCCGACGGCGAAGAAGCCGCCTCCGCCAGCATCGTCGAACCCATGTCGTGGAAGCTGGAATTTACCCTGCACGTGCGCGGCGAACTCGCCAACCCCTACAAACTCGAAGCCGTACTCTTTTACCCGGATGGGCCGGCCGCCGAACCGCAAAGCCTCTCGCTGGATATCCAACCGCATCCCGCGCACGATCCGTCTGCTTCCGCCTAGACAGTTTATCCCATGCCCAAGCATTCTCGCGTACTTTCCAGCGTCCTGGCGCTCCTGCTGGCCAGCCTGCTCCTGTTCGGCTGTGCCCAGACCATCACCGGAACCCCCGCCTCTCTCCTCCCCGAAGACCCCACCGCCACCGCTCAACCCACCTTCATCGCGCCGGCCCTTGCCAAAGATGTAGTGGTGCTTTCGCTCGAAGAGAACGGCTACGCCCACCTGTTTGCCGCCTCCCCCACCGAGTCCAGCCTGACCCGTCTCACCGCTGGCGACTGGAATGACATCATGCCTGCCGTCAGCCCCGATGGTTCGCGCATCGCCTTCGCTTCCAACCGCGACGGCCAATACGATCTGTACCTGCTCGACCTGCAAACGGGCGGCACCCAGCGCCTGACGAACACCCCGCAATTCGACTCCTCCCCTACCTGGTCGCCTGACTTGGCCTGGATCGCCTACGAAACCTACGTGGATGGGAACTTGCAGATTGCCATCCTGTCGCTTGCCCATCCCGACCAACAGCCCATCCTGCTGACGGCAGACGCCTCCACCAATCATTCCCCAGCCTGGGCGCCCAATGGACGGCAGATCGCCTTCGTCTCCAACCGCGGCGGCAATAGCGACATCTGGCTGGCCGACCTCAACCGCACGGACTCCAGCCGCTATCAAGACATCAGCAACACACCAGACGCCGCCGAAGATCACCCCACTTGGACGGCAGATGGCGCACATTTGGCCTGGGCCGCCGAAGCGCAAACCACCAGTTACAGCGGCGTCTACGTCTGGGATCCCACCCAGCCCGACCGCCCCGCTGCCTGGATCGGCGACGGCAATTGGCCCGCCTGGAACGTACGCGGCGACCAGTTGATGGTGGTGCTGGACGGCGCCAACCAGCAATACCTGACGTCTTACACGCTCAACGGAAAACTCCTGCTGGCCCCCACCCCCCTGCCCGGATTGGCGCGCGGCATCATTTGGCCGAACATCCCCATGCCCAACCCGCTGCCCAATATTTACCGGCAGGCCGCGGCAGTTACCCCTCCGCCGCTATGGGCGCCCGCGGTCACACCTGAAACCGATGTGCCTGGCCAACGCTGGAACGTTGTGCCGCTGCCCGATGTGCAGGCGCCCTACCCGGAACTGCACGACCTGGTGGACGAATCCTTCGCGGCCCTGCGCCAGCGCGTGATCCAGGCCGCCGGCTGGGACGCCCTGGCCAGCCTGCAGGAAGCCTTCGTTCCCCTGACCACCTCGCTCGACCCCGGCTATGAAGAGGACTGGCTGTATACGGGCCGCGCCTTCGCCCTCAATTCCCTGATGACCAATGCTGGCTGGATGGCCGCCGTGCGTGAGCAGGTCGGCTCGGAGACCTACTGGCGGTTATACCTGCGCGCTCAAAAACAGGACGGCTCCCTCGGCCAGCCGCTCGAGAGCACTCCCTGGGATTTGAATGCGCGCTACAACCTCGACCCCGGTTCATACGAGGCGGGCGGCAAGTACGCGCCAGTTCCCCCCAGCTATTGGGTGGACTTCACCGCCCTGGCCGCCGCCTACGGTTGGCAGCGCCTGCCCGCCCTGCCCAACTGGCGCACGTATTATGCCGGTGCCCGCTTTACCGAGTTCGTCCTGACGGGCGGCCTAAGCTGGTACCAGGCCATGCTGGAACTGTACCCGCCCGAAGCGCTGATTACCCCCACGCCCGTCCTGCCGCCAACGGCCACGCCCAGCCGCACCCCGGTCCCCACCAGCACGGTCGGGCCGACCCGTACGCCGCTAATCACCTTTACGCCGGTCCGCTCGCCGACGGTCACATCCACGGCCACGCCGCGCCCACCAACGAATACTCCCTTACCTACCTCCACGCCACCCACCATCGTCCCGACCTTCCCGCCATGAACCGGCTGATTGCCTTCTCCCTCCTCGCCATCCTGCTGGCCGGTTGCAGCCAAACCATTGGCAGAGGCGCGCCCACGCCGGTGATCGCCGGTTTAGCGGTGACCCAGCCCGGGGTCCAGGATGAAGCGTTGACGCCCACGCCGGCCCCCTTCCGCTTCGATCTGCCCACCCCCGGCGCGGCCCCCGTTTCCGGTTGGCGTCCCCCGCTATATCCCGTACCGTGGGCAATGTCCTCTTACGATCATTTTTATTTTGCGCGTCCCATTGCCGCCGATCAGGTGAACTGGCCGCTGGCCGAATACCGCTACGGCGGGATATTCTTCGCCAATGTGGTGCATACCGGCGTGGACATTGACGCTCCCTTTGGGACACCCGTGCACGCAGCCGGGCCCGGGACAGTGACCTGGTCCGACTGGGGGCTGTTCACGCAAGCGCCCGGCAATCGGGATGATCCTTACGGTCAGGCTGTGGTGCTGCGCATGGATTTCGGGTACAAGGGCCAGCAGCTTTATACGATTTACGCCCACATGAGCAAGTTGATCGCCATTCGGGGGCAGCACGTTGAAACGGGCGATGTGCTTGGGCTGGTCGGTTCGACGGGCGCGACCACCGGTCCGCACCTGCATTTTGAAGTCCGTCTCGGCGAGAACTCGTTTTACAACACCTATAATCCCGAACTGTGGATGGCGCCGCCGCAGGGCTGGGGCGTGTTGGTTGGCCGCGTCCTGGATACCAAGGGCAGGACTCTCCAGCAGGTCGAAGTGACCGTCCGGGACGAAGTGACGCAGGAATATCACATCGTCAAGACGTATGGCAGCGG
>JAKANW010000129.1 GCA_021823555.1 Chloroflexota bacterium | reverse complement strand
CGGTGCGAACCGGCAACAATACCGGCGTACGTGCTCAAATTCATGTTCATGATTGCTTTGGTCAAATCCGGCTGGTGACAGGAGGCGCAGGCCAGCGAACCGGGATACCAGATATTTGATTCAATGAACAACTGCTGGACATCCTGCTTGAAGGTGGCTTCGCAAATCTTCCCGTTAATGTCGGTAAAAGTGAACTTATCGTTTTCAGGATATTTTGCAGATACCCAGGCGCCAATCAAATTCACTGCGGCCACCTGGCATTTATTCAACGCTGCCACAGGCTGGCTATGATCCGGTATGGGCAAAGTAGCTGGCAGGAGGGTCGGAATAGGCGTGCGGATCACAAGAGCCTGGCCCTGGTTGCAGCTTAACGTAAACCCACAGGCTGAGACATAGACAATGCTCAACCAGAATCCGACAAAGATCACAAAGCCAGCCACAACGCCATAAATAATTTTTCGGACATCATCCATAGCAGTACTCCTCCCCTATTTCGAGGCTTTCAAGGTACGAATGAAATTGACCAGATCCCAGCGTTCGCGGACGGTAAAATTTTCATTCATGGGTGGCATACGTCCCAGAAAACCATTGGTAATGGTCAGGAACAAGGCGCCGTCGCTCTTGGACTGGGTCACATCACTGGTCAGGTTGGCAGGCTTGTTGACGAGGGCTGCAGCAATCTGGCCATTGCCTTGTCCGGTTTCACCATGACACATCTGGCAGTTGATCATAAAAAGCTCACGGCCACGCGCGATGGAGATCTGATCGGCGGGTACCGGATTATCGGGCGCACCCATGTTCGGGATGGCGATAGGACCTTCCACCGGGATGGAACGCGCTGGGACAGGCAGGGGATCTTCCATCGGTTTGTAGGATGGCTGAAGTTCCATAAAAGACATCCAATCAATCTTGATGATGTCGTAGGTAAACAGCATCGTGATCCCGAAAAGGACCGCTACGACAGCGGAGAGCACCGCAAGGCGCTTGAGAATTACAGACAAACTTGCGCTCATAATTGACGCGCCTCCGCAGGCATGACCGATTCAGCACCCAGGCCGGTCAAAACACTGACAATCCTTTCCTGTTCATCACCCGGGCAGCGAAAGAGGACTGCAATCCTGCCATCACTAATCTCTGGTATGTATTCCTTCGGAGTATAGGTCGGAAAGCCACTATCCACGAACAATCCCAGGAAGGCAAAACCCATCAGGCCTAGCATGGTCATCTCGAAGGTAATAATGATTCCCTGCGGTATCGGATAGATCGGCTGCCCGCCGACATTCAGCGGAAAAAGATATGGCGTGCCATAGATCAGGAATAGTCCCAGCAACATTCCCAAGATGGCTCCGGCCATGGCAATGCGCGACACGTAACTCAATGCCGATGGGCGGCCTAAAATCGTTTCTTTGATCGGGACGCCTGAGATGACGTTCATCTGGTCATCGCTGACGCCCATTTCGTGCAACTTTTCAATTCCATTGGCGGCTGGTTCTATATCTTCGAAGACAGCCAAAAGCATAGTGGGATCAGACATTTCGTAAGCTCCTTCCACTTCAATCAATCTCGCTCAAAGTCGGGATCTTGGCTTTGCCGATCTTGCGAAGCAGATGGCCTTCCTGGCCTTCCTGCACCTCCCAAACCGGGACCAACGGGATCATCCGTGACGCCAGCATATAGAGCAGGAAGAAAAAGGCGAAATTCCCGATGGTCAACGCGATCTCGATGTGCGGTACATAAATGCGCCACGTGAATGGCATGCGGTTGATCGTCAGGGTTTCAGGGATGATGATATACCGCTCGAGCCACATGCCGACATTGATCAAAAGGCCGGTTATCGCCAACAGCCACGGAGTTCGGCGCCACTTTCTATTCCATAGGATCGCCCAAGGCACCACGATATTGCAAAACAACATGATATACCAAAGGTACCATAGGGGCCCGGTCTGGATGAAAAGAGCTAAGATCTTCTCCCATTTATCGCCGCCGTACCACGGAACCAGGTAATCATTGAAGTAGAAATACGCCCATGCCATGGAAACCATCAACATCAACTTGCCGAGCGTATCGAAATGCTCCGGGCGCAGGAAGTATTTCATGTGCTTCATGGTCGAACGGATCAGGAAGAGCACGATGGCCACCGCAGCCATTCCGGAATGCAAAGCACCGATGACGAAGTACGGGCCAAAGACCGTCGAAGACCATCCGGGGCGGGTCGCCATGGCGAAGTCCCAGGACACGATCGTGTGCACGGAGAACATGACCGGGATGATGGCAAAGGCAAAGATGTTCATGGCCGTTCGGAGATTCTTCCACTCGCCCTCTGTGCCGCGAAAGCCAACTGCCAGAATCTTATAGAATGTTTTGCGCCAGCCGGTCGAGCGATCACGCGCCATTGCCAGGTCCGGGATGAGCGGCAGGAACAGGTACATGGTGCTGCATAACAGGTAGGTATTGATTGCCATGAAGTCCCACATCAAAGGGGAGTGGAAGTCCGGCCACAGTCCGCGCTCATTGGGGATCGGGATCAACCAGTAAGACAGCCAGACGCGGCCCATGTGCAGGAAGACGCTGATACCGGCCTGCACCAGGCCGAAGGTAGTCATCAGTTCCGCGGCGCGCGTGAAAGGGCGGCGGGATTCAACCTTCAATACACGCAAGATGGCGGAAATAAAAGTGCCCGCATGACTGATGCCGATCCAGAACACGACCTCGACCAGAAAGATTCCCCAATAGACCGGCCGATTTACGCCGGCCACGCCGAGGCCTTCCATGATCAGGTAATACCAGGCGGCAAACAGGCAGCTCACCACAATAAAGGCCAGCACACCGGTTACAGTCCAATATTTCCAGGTTGTGGTGTGCATGGATTCCATTACCATCGCGTTCATTTCACCGCGCGGCAACGGGTCGTGCATCAAGTGTTCTTTTGGATCTTCCTGTTCTTCGGCACGGGCAGGTGTAAATAAAGGTTTGGTGAGTACGTTCATTTAGGCGCCTCCCGCCAGATAAGTTACGTGAGGTATGGTGCCAAGTTCTTCCAACAGATGACTACCGCGGCTGGTCGCGGCGGCCTGGCTAACCTGCGTAGCCGGATCATCAATACGGCCAAACACAATGGCATTGGCTGGGCAGGCCTGTGCGCAGGCTGGAACAACCTCACCATCCTGGATATCACGGTTCTCAGACTTGGCTGCATCTTCCGCGTGACGGATGCGCTGGATGCAGAAAGTGCATTTTTCCATAATGCCACGACGGCGTACAGTCACGTCAGGGTTGAGTTGATTCTGGAGCGTCGTCAAATCCTTGTGTAGTCTCGCATCGGTATAATCACGCCAGTTGAAAACGCGCGCCTGGTACGGACAGTTGTTCGCACAATAACGCGTGCCCACGCAGCGGTTGTACACCTGCAGGTTCAAATCCTCCGAAGCGCTGTGCACCGAGGCGAACACCGGGCAAACCGGTTCGCAGGGCGCGTTGTGGCATTGCTGGCACATCACCGGCTGGTAGGAGGTCATTTTCACGTCAGGATACGTGCCCTGCCAGAAGCGCTCGATGCGGATCCAGTGCATCCCGCGGCCGTATCCGGCATCTTCCTCGCCCACAAACGGGACATTGTTTTCCATCGAACAGGCCGCAACACAGGCCTGGCAGCCCGTGCAGAGGTCCTGGTCAATGACCATGCCCCACTTACCTTCCGCGGTCTCAGCAATGGCGCCTTTCAAATGCAAAGCATTAAGATCAATATCCATAATTCACTCCTCTTATTGCTGCGGCAGTCCTTCGCCGTACACGCCGATACGACTCTCGAGGCGGGACAAGGGTTGCTTCTTACCCGTCTTTTCCACTTTGACCTTCATACCGGCAAAGATCAGATCGCCCGCTTCGTTGAACTTAAGACCAATCAAATCGGCGGGATTGGCGCCGCGCCCCTCGGCATATTGTCCGTAAGCAGTGTGCCCCTGCCCGAAGGGCATGGCGATCGTATCGGGACGAATAGCTGGGTACTTGTAAACAGAGGCCTCCACCGCCCCAGCCGCGGACGTGATCAAGACCACGTCATCGTTATCCACGCCCAATACGTCGGCGGTCTTGGGGTTGATCTCAACCCACGAGTTCCACACGACGGTCGTGGTGGGATCAGGCGCCTCCTGCAGCCAGGGCTTATTGGCCCCCGCCTCAGCCATGACCGGTGAGACAAACGGTACGAAGAAGAATTCGCCGTCTCCCTCGAATGTGGCTTCAGCTGCCTTCAATTCGTTGTTCAAGACATCCGAAGAGGGCGAGGTCAACGCCTCAGCGGTCTTCCACCAGCCGCCATATTGCTGAAAGTAAGCGGTGAAGGAATTGATCTCCGCTGCATTGAAGAACCCGTCCGACTCGCTCACTAGGCTTGTCAGTTTGCTTTGGATGAAATCGAACTCATCCTTGAAAGGCAGGGCTGCCGCAAATTGACCACCCAGCGAAGCAGCCGCTGCCAACAAGACATCTACCGTGGCACGCGTGTTGAAGAAGGGCGAGATAACCGGCTGTGCACCCGAAAGCGTAGGCTGGGCAGCGCCGGCAACGATTCGCTGGTAGCCCCAGGATTCCAAACCGTGATGGTCGGGGAAGACATAATCGGCTTGCATGGCCGTCTCATCCGGGAAGGTCGCGAAAGAGATCACCGTTGGCACGCTCTTCATGGCGCTCTCAAAGCCAAGGGATTTTGGCAATTCAAAGGCCGGATTCACACCATGCACAAACAATACTTTGATATCGCCGGATTTCATTTTCTCCGCAAAAGCAGCCATTTCTTCCAGGCTGGCCGGCCGGTGATATTGGTCCTGCAGGGGAGCCAGCGGTGAAAGGAACAAGCCACCGTCGCTTCCAAGGTTGTTCACCACGGCATTCAGGGCCAGCACAGCCTCGGCGGTTTGCAAACCATTGCTCTGACCCAACGCCGAGCCGCCAGGGATGGCAAGCGGGTGGCTTGCAGCAGAAAATAGCTGCGCCAGGCGCTTCAATGTATCCATACTGACGCCGGAGGTCGAGGAGGCCGCGGCCACGTCCACGTTGGCATAGGCCGCCGGGAGCGCGGCGGCGCGCGCTTCAGCTACGAGGCGGCCAATTGCCAGAGCGACCAGGCCCTCGGTCCCGGGCTTGACCGGGATCCACTCGTCGGCTTTGGCAGCCGTCTGCGACATACGCGGTTCAAAATGGACAAGGTAGCCGCGTCCACGCCCGTTCCCGCGTCGCATGGTCGAGTAGCTGCGCGTAAAAGCTACTGGTGAGATCCAGGTTTCCAGGAAGTTCGCGCCAAAGGAGAAGGTCATATCTGCCTTGGCCAGATCGAAGAAGGGCATGGCTTCCTGACCGAAAAGGTCTTGCGTGGCTTTGCCAAGCGTGGCGCGCGCCTCGAACATGCCCAAAGCGCCAAAGCGGACGGGAGCGGCTGCGCCGATGGCCTTGGCGAAATCAGACACGAGGTCAAAAAGGTGATCGGGGGCCATTCCCATCAGGAAGGCAATCTCGCCGGGCTGGTTGCTCTTCAAAGCATCCGCCACAACCTGCACGGCAGCATCCCAATCCAACGCGTCAAATTTTCGTGAGCCGCGCGCCGATTGCTTGACCGGGTCGGTGAGCCGGTCGGGATTATACAGACCTTGCAGCGTTGCCTGTCCGCGTGCACAGGTTTTGCCCAGGTTGACGGGATTGTTCTTATTGCCTTCCACTTTGAGGGCGCGGCCCTGCATGGTGCGGACCACCAGGCCGCAGCCCGCCGGGCATTCACGGCAAGTCGTGGCGTAATAAGTGCTCAAGCCGTTATACGTATACTCCGGCATCTTCGTGTACGGCTCGCGGGTCACATAACGCGAGGCCGGGCCACAGCCGGTCAGGACAGCGGAAGTTGCTGCTCCAACTGAAGCCAGTTTCAAGAAGTCGCGCCGGGAAAAATTATCACTCATATCAAAGTCCTTTCACCCGGTTAATAATGACAGGTGCTGCAATCGAGAAGTTTGGTGCGCTTCTCGGCCAGCATCGCAGATACCGCGGGATCATGGTTGGGATTGTTCTGGAAATTATCCTCGGTGCGGGCGCGATGACAGTTCAGGCACCAACCCATGTTCATCACCTGCGGGTTCTGGTAAACGGTCATCTTTGCCACATTGCCATGACAAGTTTCACAGTTCAACCCGGCGGCAATGTGCGGACGGTGGTTGAAGTGGACAAAGTCCGGCACCTGCGCGACCGGCACCCAGCGGATGGGAGCGCCGCTTTCCACATATTGTTTCAGCTTCTGCAGGTCGGGGGGCAAAGCAACCGTTCCATCCGCGTACTTGGACAACTGCTGGTGACAGCCCCAGCATTTGGTCTCGGTCGGCAGCCCGGACGAGGGGCCGCGCAAGGAACCGGGATGACAATACAAACATTGAATTCCCAATCCCACATGCAGGTAATGCGGAAACTGGATTGGCTGCTGAGGCGGCTGCTGGGTCTGATATACCCCATAAGCCGCAACGCTGAAGAGCGCCAGGAAGGCGATCAACAACCCAATCCTTCCAAGCGGCTGGTTCAGCACGGATAAGAATCGTTTAACCATGGATGCTCCTCAGAAAAATTACTTCCGGCGGTGCAGGGCAAACACAATCACGACGCCGATGAAATCAAAACAACCAGGATAGTACTGCACTCTCAATGACTCCCAGTGCTATCAGCAAACCAGTGAAGATACCAGCAATTCTTTAAGTGGCGCTGACCGTACGTTGCGCGCAAATACGAGACTCGTCCCAATACTGACTGGGACGAGGGAAAACAAAAAAGCAAACAGGAAACGTTTCATTAAAACTCTCCTCAAAGTGATTCGTGCCCCGCCGCAAGCGTTGCGATTATAATCCAAAAGGACTCATAAGTACATATTTAGGGTGAGAATTGCCATATTTGAACATGTTATACTTGCGCCATCCAAACCTATGAAAAACCTGTTGCACATCCTTCGCCCGGCTGCCCTGATCGGCATTGGTCTTCTGTTGGCCCTGGTTAGCGCGGCGCTCAGCCAGCCTGATCAGATGGGTACAAATGCGAGCGCGGCAGCTCTTGCCGCGCGGGCAACCGCCACCCCACCAGCACAGGCCGTCTCTGAGATCGGCTCCACCGATGGGATCATGCTGATGAGCGTGATCATCGTCCTCATTATCGTGGCGCCAATCCTGTGGAGAAGGAATACCTGGAATAAATAACCCAAGAGCGACCATTCAGTCGCTCTTGTGATTTAATGCCCAAGTGATTTTACGTGGGAACAGCCCAATGCCTGGCCTTCTCGATGCGCTCACCAAGAGGCGGATGGGAGTAGAAGAATAATACCGCCCACTTCTCAGGATCCACTTCGCCCAGATTTTGATTGGCCAG
>JAKANW010000128.1 GCA_021823555.1 Chloroflexota bacterium | reverse complement strand
GGTGAGCGAGTTAAATGTTGGAAACGGCGATGCTGTCACGACCGCCCAGGCACTGGCGCGGCTGGAAGAGAATATTCAAGCCGAGGCAGATTTCCAGGCATTGTTTTCAGCGCAGGGACTGGCGTAGGCGGAACTGGCCGTCGCGAATGCCGAGTCTGCGCTGGAGGATGCCACCAACGCTGTGATCTATTTGGTTGGCCCGGATGCCTGGTATTGGGAAGGTCAGTTGGATCAGGCTGAGGCGGCGATCCATGCCCTCGACGCGGCGGCAACTTCAAGTCAAAGAGAAGAAGCGCAGAAAGTCGTTGATGATGCCCGCGCGCGCATGGATTATTTCCTGGGACTGCGCGACATCCCGGATGTGGACATCGCTCTCGCGCGTGCCAAATTTGAATCCGCCAAAGTAGCTTTGCGCGATGCCCAGACCGCGTTGGAAATCGTCAAGGCAGGGCCGGAGGCTTCGACCGCGCCGATTGCCGCGCTGGGCACGGAGACCGCGAAACTGGAGCAGGCCCGTCTCGCAGTTCAAAACACCCGCCTGGTTGCGCCTTTTGATGGGTCGGTGATTGCGCTGGATGTAGTGGAAGGGCAGATGGTGGGGACTTTGCCAGTGATGACGATTGCGACGACCGATCATTTGCTCGCCCGCTTTTATCTCGATGAGACCGATATTGAAAAAGCCGCGGCAGGTATGCAGGTGACGTTTACCTTCGATGCCTATCCTGATGAAACTGTGACCGGGGAAATTATTTTGGTGGAGCCGGCCCTGCAAATTGTGGACGGCACGCCTGTAGTGGTGGTTTGGGCGTCATTGCCCGATGAAGCGCCGTTCTCAATCCTCCCGGGTATGACGGTGGAGGCGGAAGTGATCGCGGCAGAATCCCGCAATACGCTCCTCGTACCCATGCAGGCTTTGCGGGAACTCTCACCCGGTTCCTATGCGGTCTTTGTCGTCTCATCGGATGGTCAGTTGAAGATGACTCCAGTCACAGTTGGTCTGCGCGACTTCGCCAATGCCGAAATTTTGAGCGGCCTGAAGGTTGGCGACGTGGTCAGCACGGGGACGGTGGAAACAAAGTAGCTTTCCCTCATCCCCACCCCTTCTCCCATTGGGGGAAGGGAGTCCCCTCTCCCCTCGGGAGAGGGACAGGGTGAGGGCAAGAGGAGTTGTGATGAATAATTATCTAATCGAAATTAGTGGTCTGACAAAAGTGTACGGTGAAGGCGATGCGGTGGTTCATGCACTGGCAGGCGTGGATGTTCAAGTGGAACGCGGCGAGTTCGTCGCCATCATGGGACATTCGGGTTCGGGCAAGTCCACTTTGATGAACATCGTTGGCTGTCTGGATCGTCCCACATCCGGTCGGTATTTTCTCGATGGGCATGACGTGAGTCAAATGAGCAAGGATGAACTGGCTGAAATTCGGAACGAGAAACTTGGATTTATCTTCCAGTCGTTCAACCTGCTTCCGCGTTTGAGCGCTCTTTCCAATGTGATGCTCCCCATGCTCTACAACGAGGAAGACGTGAGCGACGAGGACGCCGAAGCCCGAGCCGTAGCCTCGCTCAACGCGGTCGGACTGGAGGGACGCCTGCATCATCGCCCCAATCAGTTATCTGGTGGACAGCAGCAACGCGTGGCGATCGCGCGCGCCCTGGTCAACCAACCGCCGCTGATTTTGGCCGATGAGCCGACCGGCAATCTCGACTCCAAATCCAGCGTGGAGATCATGGACATCCTTCATAATCTCCACAAGGGCGGTGCGACCATTGTCATGGTGACGCACGAGCCGGATATTGCCGCTCATGCGGAACGCGTCATCTGTGTCAAGGATGGGAAGATCCTCTCCGATGGGCGCGACGGTTCCAACAACTGCCCGGGAAAATCGTAACGCGACATTCATGTCGCCCTACTATGCCAGCGACATAAATGTCGCACTACAGGAAAAACAGCTATGAAGTTCAAAAAAATATTTCGCACGGCCTGGGAAGGCCTGATGCTCAACAAGGTCCGCTCGTTTCTCACCACCCTCGGCGTGATCATCGGCGTGGCATCGGTCATCGTCATGCTGGCAGTCAGCGCAGGCGCGGAAGCGGCGATAGCAGAACAGATCAACGCGCTGGGCGCGAACCTGATAATTGTCTCGCCCATGCGCGGCATCCCCGGCGCGGCGCGCACTCTGCTGCTCGATGATGCCTACGCTATCGCCGAGCAGGTGGTTGGCATCACGGGCATTTCCGCCGAACAATCCCCCGCGCCGCAAAACATCCACGTCGGAGGCGTGACTCTGGAGTCCATTGCACTCATTGGCACAACTGCTGATTTTCCCGATGTGCGCGATTATGCTGTTGCCGAGGGACGTTACTTCACCGCCGATGAGGATGACCGCAAGGCGAAACTGGTGGTGCTTGGCGCGGGCATTGCCACTGATCTGTTCGGTGAAGAAAGCGCCATCGGGCAGACCATCACTGTCGGCTCCACCAAACTGACCGTCATCGGCGTGATGGAAGCGAAAGGCATCGTATCTGATGTGGACTACGATGCGCGCATCTACCTGCCCCTCAGCGTTGTTTTCCAAAAATATATGACCACCTCTCCGCTCCGCACCGAAACCGTCCGCATCATCTATCTCAAAGCTGAAAGCCGGGATCAAATTCTCAGCATCATCGCCCAGACTACCGCGCTGCTGGCCGAACGCCACGATGTTAACGCAGCCAAACCCGATTTCATCGTGCAGACCCAACAGGACATCATTGCCACACAGGAAGCCACCACCGCAGCCTTTCGTGACCTGCTGGCCTGGGTGGCAGGCGTCTCGCTGCTCGTTGGCGGCATCGGCATCATGAATATCATGCTGGTCTCCGTCACCGAACGCACCCGCGAGATCGGCTTGCGTCAGGCTCTGGGTGCGCGCGCCTCCAATGTGCTGACGCAGTTCCTGATCGAAGCCGTCATCCTCAGTCTTGTTGGCGGATTGGTCGGCGTCTTGGTCGGCGTCGGCGGGTCGTACCTGTTCGGAACTCTTGGAACTATGCGCACGGAAATCGTCCCGCTCTCCATCCCGCTGGCGTTTGGCGCGGCCGCGGCTGTCGGCATCTTCTTTGGATATTACCCTGCCACCCGCGCGGCAAAGCTCGACCCGATCGAAGCCCTGCGGCGTGAATAAACGCGTTTCGTGTTGCGTATTTCGTGGAATACCCAACGGAACACGCAACACGGACTAACTCCTGACAATCGAAAGGATACTCCTCAATGTCTCGCATTTCTCTTATTACCATCTTGTTCTTCTCTCTCCTCCTCGCTTCCTGCGGGGGGACGGCTGATCCTGCTTCGACGACATCTTCCAATTCTGGTGCCTACATCAGCCCCAGCCTGGATGTCAGTTACGAAAACGCGCTCAACACCCGCTTGCAATTGACCCTTGGCTCACTGAAACTAGCCGAGACGAACACGCCCATCACAGCAGACCAGGCGAAGGCTATGCTCCCACTTTGGGAGGGACTGCTGAACATGACCCGCACGGGCAACAACGCGCAGACTGAAGTCAATGCCCTGCTTGCACAAATCGAAGCCACATTCACGCCCGATCAGTTGTCCGCCATCCGCGAAATGAAACTTACCTCTGCCGACATTCAAGTCTGGGCATCTGCCAATGGCGTTACATTGGGAAACGGTTCAGGACAGCCAGGTTCGGGTCAGGGGAGTGGGATGTCCCTGGAAGCGCGCGCTACCAAACAAGCCGCGCAAGGCGTCACCTCTGGTTCGAACGGCGGCGCGTCCTCTGCTTTGCTCAATGCCCTGATTGCCCACCTGCAAGGTTTGGCACAATAGCCACGTTTCTCTCTTCACCCTTCAGGTACTTCGCGAAGCCGCCTGCTCAGTGCATGGAAGCCCTGCGGGCTGGCGCGCCGAGTCGGTTTCAACCGACTTCCATGTACTGAGGCGGGGGATTCATCCCCGAGTCCCATATTTGGAAAAACATCCAGCGGCGAGGCTTTTCTGAATGCGCTTCCCCTGCTTCAACTGGGGTTTATGCTCGATGTTTGGTGGCATTACGAAGATTGGCGCATCGCGTTCCCCGTCTCAGGTTTGGAGCGCGGATTGCCGGTCGGTTTCAAGGAAATCGTTCTCAAACGCCTGTTGGAATTGCGCGTCGGCAAATCAGTTGACTTTGAACCGTTCGCCGACAAGTTGATCAAGGAGACGCGCTTCACCTGGCCAAGCTCTGATCAAACTTTTGTGAACAATACCATGTGCTCTGCCATTGCCCGCACGGTGATATATCCCTTGGCTGGCTTCGGTATCCTGGAGTACGAGTGCAAAGAAAAAACGAGCGATGGATATAAATCGTGGTATCTTGCTGAAATCCGCCTGACCTCATTTGGAAAGGGATTGCTGGAAACCCTGTAACGCGACTCTCTACCGTACAAATACGAGTGGATTTTTGTGCAAATTGCGGCTAAATGTACGGTAGAGAATAACGCGATATTTATATCGCTTGCGTGGGTGCGACATGAATGTCGCGGTACGGAGAAACCTTCGCGTGAATCTAAAAGTCTTCATCTCCCATCAGGATTCCACCTGTGACGAGTGCGGCGAAAAACTGGGGCATCGCGCCTGGATCACACTCCACTGTCCTTCATCGCGGGCGCGGGCAAGCGTTTTGTAAACGTAATCGGGGTAGGTGAACATGGGCAATTACTCGAACAACACTTTCACATCATCCTGTGTCAGCGATTTGAAGAAGCTGGCTTCGGTGGCGATGATGCTCTTGACAAGGGCGCGTTTCTTTTCCTGCAATTGCAGAATCTTTTCCTCCACCGTGTCGCGGGCAATGATTTTATAAATGAAGACAGGTTTGGTCTGCCCGATGCGGTGGGCGCGGTCGGAGGCTTGCATTTCGACGGCGGGATTCCACCACGGGTCGAGGTGGATGATGTAATCGGCAGCGGTCAGGTTTAAACCTACGCCGCCCGCTTTGAGGCTGATGAGGAAAAATGGAATTGAAGGGTCGTTCTGGAACATGTCCACGCGGGATTGACGGTGGGGAGTCTGCCCGTCGAGATAGGCGTATTTGATCTTGCGCGCCTCCAATTCCTTCTTCACCAGTTTGAGTGTCTCCACAAATTGCGAGAAAATCAACGCCTTGTGATTTTCGGCTTGCAGGGTTTCGAGTGTTTCGAGCAGCATTTCGAACTTGGGCGCTTCACCTTTGTAATTCTTATCCACCAGCGCGGGGTGAATGGCAATCTGCCGCAGGCGCAACAGGCCTTCCAGCACCTTGAAGCGGGCATGGTTCATGCCTTCGCTTTCGATCAAGCCCAGCAATTCGGCGCGGTATCTTTCCCGCGTCTGCGTGTACAGTTTTTTCTGCGCCGAGTCCAAGTCGGTGTAGACGATGCGTTCGGTGCGCGGTGGAAGTTCGAGCGCGACTTGTTCTTTTGTGCGGCGCAGGATGAAGGGGTAAACCAGTTTCCGCAAGGTCTCGGCGGTCTTTTCATCGCCCGCGCTCTCGATGGGGTTGGCAAACTCCTTCTTGAAATAATCCATGCTGCCGAGCAAGCCAGGGTTCAAAAATGCAAACTGTGACCACAACTCAAAGGTGTTGTTTTCGACAGGCGTGCCTGTCATCACGATGCGATGCTCTGCATTCAACAGCCGCGCTGCCTTGGCGCTCTTCGCCAGCGGATTTTTGATGGCTTGCGATTCGTCGAGGATGATGTGATGAAATTTATATTTATGCAAAATCTCGATGTCGCGCAGCATGGTTCCGTAGGTGGTGAGGATCACATCATAGTCATTGAAAACAGAAATATCCTTGTTGCGGAAGTTTCCCATGTATTCGAGGAAGCGCAGACTGGGCGTGAACTTTTCGGATTCTCTCTGCCAGTTGGTGATCAAACTTTTGGGGACGACGAGCAGCGCGGCAGTGCTTCGACTGCGCTCCCCTGTCGGGTCGCTCCGCTCAGCACGGATTTCATTTAAGGATTGGAGATAGGTCAACACCTGAACTGTTTTGCCCAGCCCCATGTCGTCTGCCAGGATGCCGCCGAAGTTATATTCCCTGAGGAAGTGCAGCCAATCGTAGCCGTGTTTTTGGTAGGGACGCAGCTCGCCAGTGAAGCCTG
Organism: Chloroflexota bacterium; assembly: GCA_021823555.1. The sequence goes on along the minus strand of JAKANW010000128.1, from coordinate 1,287 downwards.
CGGGAAGCGGCTGCGGCGCGATCCGCTCGAAGCTGCGGAAACGCTCCCGGCGCTGGATCAGCTCTGGGGGAGTCTGAATCGTGGCGTCGTCTTCGAGCAGGGAATCGATCAAAGAGAGGTGAATGTCGTTGAGGCGGAATCCGTCCTCGGTTTCCTGCGCCAATCCCCACAGGTGTTTATATTTCTCCAGCCACTCGGCGGGAATCTGGCCGATGGAGCCATCAGCCAGTTTGATGTAGTTCTCGCCGCGTTTGAGGGCTTTGCGAATGTCGTGGAAGGAGGCCTGCTGGTCGCCGAACTCGACGATGGCTTTGAGATCGAACCAATCAATGCCCGAGGTGATGCTCACGCGCAGGGTGGGCGTGTTGCGATTGACCCTGCCGAGTTTGAGATCCTCTTCACCGTAAATTTCAAAGCCCGCCTGGGTGAGCAGGGGAATGGAGTGCATGAGAAAATCGAAGGGATGGGCGCGGGCGCGCAGTTCGAGTGTGCCGTAGGGATGCGGAGCGCCGGCGCGTTTGAGGCGATAGACGGGGTCGGTAAGCAGTTGATAAAAATGATTTTCGCGGTCGGGCTGGCGGTGAACGCGGATGAGTTCCCATGTGTCGGGAATGCTGAAAACGCCGTAAGGCGGCTCATTGGATTTGCCCAGCCGCGCTTCGTGTTCGCCGTAGCCAAAACGCAGGACGGCGCGCAGTATGTTGTCCTTGTCTTCGTGCAGGTACAGGCGCGGCACGGCTTCGGCGTGAATATCGCGCCATTGGACGATGTCGCTTTTGATGGGCAGGGCTTGCGCGATGAGCGGGAAGTATTGCTCGCGAAAGAGTTCCACCTGTTGATTGGGGATTTCGATGGGAAAGGCGGAAAGTATTTCCAGGGCGCGGCTGTTTTCGATTTGGGCAATCGTGTCATCCATCAGGACCCAGGTGGGGTTGGTGGTCATCACTTCGATTTTCTTGTGGATGTGGGCGAAGGTTCCGTTTTTCTCGAAGCCTGCCTGCAGGCTGAGTTTCGTCTCGTCCGACTGCATGTCAATTTGAATTTCAATGGGGTCGGGGAGGATATGCAAGCGGCGTTCGATTTTTTCAGGATAATTGGTTTTACCCAAGAAGACGGGGATGTTATATCTGCCAAGGATGGGTAGAAAATCTGTCAGATTATTTCCCGTTTGCCCGCCATAGATGCGCGTGATACGAAACAGAAGATTGATAAATGAAAAGGCTTCCTGATCCAGGTTCAGGCACCCTTTAGGGTTGAACGATGATTAAAACTGCCCTTCTGTTTTGA
>JAKANW010000127.1 GCA_021823555.1 Chloroflexota bacterium | reverse complement strand
ATGGCATTGACGACCAGGGTGAATCCCCAGTTGTCCCGTTCCGTTTGCAGGAACAGTCGGTCCAGCCAATACCATACTGTGTATCCAAGCGCCGAAATGAGTAGCGCCATTGCAGACCATTTTTTTCTTTGTATGACCACTATCGTGATCCATATCCCGACAGCAGCCCAGATGAAGCCGGTTAGAGCTATGTAGCCGGGGCCGGGCCAGGCAGTTTTCTCAGCCAGAATGCCTCGCCAGACAATGGCGGTGTAGAAGCGGGTTGCATTCCAGACCGTGAGTATAAACACCAGCCATACCAACAGGGTTACACGGCGGGGAAGCCTGGCAGGCTTCACGGCAGAAACTCCATCAGGGATTTTCCTCCGTACCGGTCAACCACGGCGCCTGTTTTGAACTGGCTGCGATAGGGCGGGCCTGCCAGGATGCTCGAGTTGGAAAAGATATAGTCAAGGCCGATGCGGGCCATGTAGGCATTGCCATTTCCGTTCTTCAATGCTTCAAAATAGGCCGGGCTGTTGATCAACCCATCCATGTTCACGATGGTGCGATCCTTGATGTAATACGCAACGTTGCCTCCGCCTGTCATACCGATCATGGCGCCAGCCGGGGTCCGTTCTTCCAGAAAGCGGACAGAATCCAGGTAGGGCAGGTTGGGACCATACAACCCATGCGGCATGCGCTCCACAGTGACCGCTGTAAAGATATAAACGGTTTGCAGGCTGATAGCCGCCACCAGCACCCACTGCGCCAGCCGGAAGACAGGGTATTTCTGAAAAGGCCGGAGCAGGATACCCGCGGCCAGGCAGACTCCCAGCAGGAGCAGCAATGGCTCCGTGATCCAGTACCATTCCTTGAGCGAGGAATATCCCGTCATATTGTATGAGATGGCTTGCACGATGGAAGCTGAGAGCAGGAGAGGCAGGCCGAGTTGCGTGGCCGCCCGCACTGCCTTGCGCCGGTTGAGCAGGGCGATTACCAGTAAAAGGAGAGCGACTGAACCCAGCAGGATGATATAAACGTTGTCAGGTTTATACAGACCGCGCTGCACAGCGATCCATTGGCTGAGCTTGGCCAGCCAGGAGGTGAGCGGCCGCCAGACGTTGAAGTCATTCTGGAAGTCCACCAGCCAGAAAGAGAGCGGGGTGCGCGCCGACCCGCTATAGACGCGTGAGCCGAAGTTTCCCCACCACCTTTTGATCTCCCCGCTGATGGGCATGGCGCTGCCGATGAAGATCTTATTTGCCAGCAAATAGACGCCCAACGCGCCGCCGGTAACCCCATAATAGATAAGCCCTTCCTCCAGCCATTGTTTCCACTTGGTATTCAATACCTCCAATGGCGGCAGGGGGGTGCGGTTCGTGTTCTGGCTGAAAAGCAGGGCCAGCAGACGCAGGAGCAGGGTTCCGATCAGGTTGAAGGCAAAATCGTACAGGAGCGCAATACGCGGAAACCCGCCGACCCATGTTGAGACAGCCAGCATTGCCAGGCCGGTCAGCAGGCTGCTGCCGGTTACGGCGACAGCCACTTGGCGGATCGTACGCACGATGGATTGCGTGTGAGGCGGCTGGTACAACTCGAGGAAGAAATACAGCACGATTCTTGTCAGCACTGAAATAACGATCATCGTGATGGCCGCCGTCGAATACGGGTAGTATTCGGGCAGGCCAAGGCGGATGACAAAGCTTGCCAGCACGCTGACGATGGCAACGAGCATGTCCAGCAGGAGCAGGGTGCGCATGGGGGTGCCGCGCAAGATGATCCATATCCCCGCCAGCAGTACCAGGAAGACCAGGTCGAGGCGGCTGAACAGGGCCAGCAACGCGAAGATAGCGAGACCAGCTACTTGTCCGCGCGTGAACGGGCTTTTCCTCCAATTGCGCTCGAACTTCCACAATTGGTAGACCAGCAGCATAGTTGTGAAGGAGGCCAGTCCGGTCTCCAATCCGTACTCATACATGACGTTATGGATGTAGAGGTTGAAGGCCCACCACGTAGCTGCCAGTATGCCTAGCGGCTGTGAGATGGTCCCTTTTACAAGCCGGTAGATCAACAATGCAGTAGCCGCGCTCAAACCGCCCTGGACCAGCAGCAACAGGCGCAGGGGCAGGATCAAATCGAAATGAGCCAATAGAAAAATGGGAATGCAAACCAGCAGCCACAGGGGATGGTAGCCGTTGGTCGGGTTGATGCCGTCGAAGGTGCTGCCAAGCCCGGCGGTAATGTTTTGCGCGACTTTGAAATAGTAATATGCGTCATCGCGGGTAAACCAATTGGCGGGAAAATTGTAGGCGTCCGAAGTGGCGGCATACAAATGGATCGCCAGGATTGCCAGCACCAATGCAACTTCGAACCAGGCGACGCGTTTCATGAATTCTCTCAATTGCAAAATACTCTCCGTGATTTAGATTGCCAGCGTGATTTTCCCAAACTGCTCGCCGCGCGCCAAGCGTTCCTGCGCGGCGGCGGCATCCTTTAATGGGAAGGTCTTGTCCATGTCAGGGTGCAGTTTGCCTGCCACGATCAAGTCCATGACGTGGGTAAATTCCTCGATCGTGCTCATCGTTGAACCCAACAGGCTCAAGTGTTTGGCGAAAATATAGCGGTTGTCAATTTCGAACTTTGGGCCGCCGCTACTGCCTACCGTGAGCAGCCGCCCGCCCTTGCGCAAGGTGCGCAGGCTGAGCGGGAAAGTCGTGCCGACGTTGTCCACGGCGATATCCGCGCCGCGCTTGCCCGTGGCCAGATAAACAGCCTTTGACCAATCCTGCTCCTTCGACCGGTCAATCAGGATGTCGGCTCCGAAGGCTTCGGCTTTGGCGAGTTTCCTCGCATCCGAGCCTACGACGATGACCTGCGCGCCGTTAAATTTGGCGATCTGCAAGCTGGCAGTATTGACCCCGCCCCCCGCGCCGACGATGACCACCGTTTCCCCGGCCTTCAAGCCACCGCGTGTAATGAGCGAATGCCAGGCGGTCTGAAAAACCAGCGCGCCCGCGGCCGCGATGTGATCATCAAACGCTTCCGGCAGGCGATAGAGTTGGCGGGCAGGCACGGCAATGTATTCGGCGTAGGTGCCGCGTATGGTTTCGCCCAGCAAGTGCCAGTTGCTGCACAGGTTGTCCTGGCCTTTCAGGCAGTATTCGCAGCTCCCGCAGCCGATGTTGGCATTGATGACCACGTGCTCGCCGACCTGGAACCCGTCCACGCCATCGCCGAGCGCGGCCACTTCCCCTGCGCCGTCTGCGCCGTTGATGTGCGGCATTTCCAGCTTTAACCCAAGCCAGCCGTTACGCACTGTGACATCCACGCGGTTGAGCGAGGCGGCGTGCAATTTTACCAGCACTTGGCCGGCTCCCGGCTCGGGCGTTGGAAAATCGGTGTATTGAAGGACTTCGGGTCCTCCGTGTTGATGGAAAAGAACAGCTTTCATTTTTTGGCTTTCAGTGTTTGATATCCAACAAGACAGTGTTCGACTCGACGGGTGAGTTCCCAAACGCATCCACCAGCATTAGCTTGGTCTCGGCTTCCGCGCGGCACTCGTACACGCCAGGGGCGAAGTCGAGCGTGATCTGGCCATGGTTTTGCTCCAGCCCAAAATGATATTGGATGGGTGGCAGCGGCAGATAGTGGGCCTGATCCGGCTGGAAGTTTGCAGCCGGTGTGATGACCAGTGAGTCAATGAAGAGCGCCATGAAGTGCATTGGATCGTCTAGGTAGGGCCGCGCCAGCGACAGGTTGTTGTCTCCCTCATTTACCTGGAAGGGACCAAGACGCTCCCATATCCACTGGTTGAGATGGTTTTCATCTGTGGCTGCGAAGGTCTCCATCTGTCCGTTGATAGCGATCTGACCGGGTGAGTTATCCACGGCGCGCTTATAGGAACGCACCCAGGCGTAGACCGGTTGGTCGGTAGAGGATACGTAGTTGTACTGCATAGGCTGGCTGCCATAATTATCCATCAGGAAGCCATTACCGCTCCAGCCCGAAGCAAAGGAAGTCTCCGATTGCCAGCCGGGGGAGGGTGCCAGGGTTTCGGCTTCGATCCAGGTGTGATCCACCTGCTGCATTTCACATTTTAGCGAAATCCCTGTAGCTGCGCCCTGGGACAGGGACCAACTCACCTGGCGCGGGGAATCGATATTCAGGGTCAGGTCTGCGCTGATGCAGGCTGGGGAGTCCAGCGCCGCTTTGTTCAGGCTGAACCGATCAAAGAAAGCGCCCGGGAAAAGCTGTCCTTCGGGATAGCAGGTTTGCAGAGCCTTGGCGAGTGCGTCGCGTTTTTCGCGATCATTGTCGGTGGTTTTATCCAGGATGATCTCCAGGTTGGGGCGACTGGTCAACCCATGCGGCAGGGCCGGCAGAAGGTCCCCCAGCGCCACGTAGCGATAGGAGGCTGCAATCTGGCTGGCGGGGATTTTCTTGAGCATGAACAGCTCGATCATCTGGTATTCGTTATTGAGCGGCTCATCTGCATGTGGGACGGATGGCAGGACGATCAAGTTATCCGGGCCGGCTGCCTGCGCGGCAATCTCCCCGATCTCACGCCGCATCTGGCGGTCTGCGCCGTCGGTCACCTCATTGAAGTAAATGTACAAGTTGAAGAGCGCTAGCCAGATCAATGTCACCGCAAAGATGGTTATCACCAGCGGGGCGAATACCTTGCCTAGGATGTGCAGGCTGTCCCTGGCAAAGAGAAACATCCCGAAGGCAACCAGGACGTATATGGCTGGCAGGCCGGGATAATATACTCGCCCCAGGGGCGAATGGGCAGCTATCGGGACGGGAAAGATAAAGAGCGCGCCCCAGATCAGGGTCCAGTAAGAGAGGCGCTGGCGGATGCTGGCAATGGCAGTCACGAATCCGAGAGCCAGCCAGGGCAGCAGGAAAGCGTTGAGCAGCGGACCGAAGCGGTTATACAAAAAGTCCGGGTTTGTATAAACGTAGATGCTGCTCATAACTTCGGTGAAATAGCCCCATAAAGTGGCCAAGCCCTGCTGCCAATCCTTGTCACTGAGTTGATAGTAACTGATGCGGCTGGCGAAGTAGGGCGCAAGGAAGGGTATAGCCAGCAAAGAGGGCGCCAGCAGTGCTGTCAACTGGCGGACTTTTTCCTCCACTTTGATCGGCTGGCGGGCGATCTCGATGACCGCAATGAGGATGGCAACGATCAACAGGGGCCAGACGGTGTCATACGTCAACAGGCCAAGCACCAGCGCCACGCCGCTGATGGCATAAATCGGCCAGTGTTTTGTGTGGACGGCCCAGGCCAGCAGCGCCAAGGTCAGGATCGGCCACAGCTTGACGTGGCTCTCCACGTTGGCCAGGCGGCTGGCGCTGATGTCGAATATGGATGCGCTCAACAGCCAACTGGCCAGCAAGGCCAGCGGAATGGATGTCAGTTGGCGCAGGAGCAGGTAGAAGACCAGCGTCGCCAGGATGCTGAAGACGGCTACTTCGAGGCGCGCCGAGAAAATGGAAGGCCCGAACAGTTTATGGAACAAGATCTGCATATAAAAGCTGACGGGCAGGGCATCGCGATGATACAGGCCGGTGAGGTCCACCTCGCCGCGTAGTCCAAGGTCTACGATTTCAGCGGTCCATTTGGCCTCGTCGCCTTCTATCCCATATGGGATGGTGGGCAGTTGATATAAGCGGCTAAAAGTGGCTAATGCCGTGACAATGATCACCAGCACAATTTCCAGGCTGCGAGAGACCGGTATGGGCTGGTTGATGTATTTCTGGATGCGTTCCCTACCCAGGACTGCCCACAGCAGGAATCCGAGTACCACCAGCAGGTAAAGCAGCACGCCGTAAGTCCGTTGGGGGCCGACGGCGAGATACCATTGCCCGGATGCCGCCAGGCTTAACAGCGACCACAACAGTCCGCTTTGTAGTTTGCGGGGGGAACGGCGCAGGATGCCAACGATGACCAATGCCAGGGATAGCAGGCCGGTCAGCAGGTTGCAGAATATACCAGCTTGACCGAAGAACACACTTAACGTATTGCGCTGCCAGTGCAGGAAGAAGAAGGGCCTGCCCGGCATGTTAGGTTCAATGGATACCTTGCCGGTCATCTGTACGGGCGCCAGAAGGACCAGGTACAAGACGATGGCCAGTACTACACCTGCCAATGTCAATTCCCAGCGCCGCCGGGAGACGAATTGTTCTAATCGTTTCTTGAAATCTCCACCAGTGGATGGGCTTTCCGCTTCACGCGCGCTGACCGGAGTTGGTTCGCCCTCTTCGGGCGGATCGGTCCATTTTTTGCGGCGCGCCACAACCTGCAGCGCCAGCGCGATCGCCAGCGCGGCCAGGGATGGAAGCAGCGACCACAGTGGGATTTCATCCATTGAGAATTACTTTAGACCCAACTCGCTGCGAGAAATGACCAGGCGCTGGATCTCGCTTGTTCCTTCATAAATTTCGGTGATCTTGGCATCGCGGAAATAACGTTCCACAGGCAATTCCTTGCTATATCCCATCCCGCCATGGATCTGAACTGCAGCGTGGGCGCAGAACATGGCCGTTTCGGAGGCGAACAACTTGGCCATCGAAGATTGCAGCGTGAAGCGTTCGCCAGTCTGCTTGGAGCGTTCCTTTGCCAGGGCTGCGTTGTAGATGAGCAGGCGGGAGGCTTCGATGCGGGTCTTCATGTCGGCGATCTTGAAGCCGGTACCCTGGAACTCGCCGATCTTCTGCCCGAAGGCTTCGCGTTCGACAGCATAGGATCGGGCGGCTTCGTAGGCTGCTTCGGCGATGCCCAGCGCCTGTGCGCCGATGCCGATGCGTCCCACATCCAACACGGTCATGGCGATCTTGAAGCCATCGCCTTCCTGACCGAGCAGGTTCTCAGCGGGGATGCGGCAATTCTCGAAGATCAGTTCACTGGTGGCGGAGGCGCGGATGCCGAGTTTGGGTTCCTTTTTGCCGCGGGTGAGGCCGGGAGCGTTCTTGGCGTCCACCAGAAAGGCGGAGATGCCCTTCTGTTTCTTGGCTGGATCGGTCATCACGAATACCACGAAATAATCGGCCACCGGGCCACTGGTAACCCAGGACTTGCGTCCGTTCAAGACATAAAAATTGCCGTCACGCGCGGCGCGCGAACGCATGGTGCCCGCGTCCGAGCCGGACATGGGTTCGGTCAATGAATAAGCCCCGATGGCTTCACCGGAGGCCACCGGGGTGATGAACTTCTTTTTCTGTTCCTCTGTGCCGAACTTCATGATGCCATGACAGTACAGGGAATTATTGACCGACATGACCACGCCATGCGAAGCGTCCACTTTGCAAATTTCCTCCAACGCCAGCACATACGAGAGCGTGTCCATGCCTGCCCCACCGTATTCTTCGGGAACTTCGATGCCCATAAAGCCCATCGCGCCCATCTTCCTGATCGTGGCAATTGGGAACTCTCCGCTTTCATCCAGTTCGGCAGCGACAGGGGCAATCTCTTTTTGGGCGAAATCGCGCGCCGTATCGCGGATCATTTTATGCTCGTCACTCAGCGGG
>JAKANW010000126.1 GCA_021823555.1 Chloroflexota bacterium | reverse complement strand
TGCCCAAAGAAATGGTCAAAAAACTGCTCTGGGAATGAAATCTATCTACCAAGCCCTCTCTGAATTGGAAAAAAACAACGAATCCGCCGCGCTGTGCACCGTGACGCGCAGCGAAGGTTCCACGCCGCGGCATGTGGGCAGCAAGATGCTCGTCTACCCGGATGGGCATTTCATCGGCACGGTCGGCGGCGGGGATTTGGAGCACCGCGTCATGGACGAGGCCTGGATGGCGCTGGCCGAGGGCCAGGCGCACTTGTTGCATTACAACATGGCCGACCCCTCACGCGGCGACCCCGGCGTGTGCGGCGGTCAGGTGGAGGTCTTTGTGGAACCGATCCTTTCTGCTCCCATGCTGGTCGTCATCGGCGCGGGGCATGTGGGCAAGGCCGTGGCGCACCTGGCCAAATGGCTGGGTTTCCGCGTGGCCGTCAGCGACGACCGGGCGGAGTTCTGCACACCCGAGTCCGTGCCAGACGCCGACGCGTATTATCCCGTCGAAATGGGCAAATTAGTGGAGGCGCTCAAAGTGACGCGCCAAACCTATTTGGTGGTCACCAGCCGCGGTTCCAGCGTGGACGCGGAAGGCCTGCCGAGTCTGCTCGATACGCCCGCGGCATATCTCGGCGTGATCGGGTCAAAAAGGAGATGGGCGACGACCGTCAAGGCCTTGAAGGAAAAGGGAGTGGCGGAAGAGAAGATTGCAAAGGTTCACTCTCCGATGGGGCTGGAATTGAATGCCGAAACGCCGGAGGAGATCGCTGTCAGCATCATGGCCGAGATCATGATGCTGCGCAACAGGGGCACAGGCAAATCCATGAAAGGGTGAGGGACCTCGCAAATTTGGAACGCCATCAACGACATCTACGTTCCAACACGTTGGCGGAAGATTGAATGCAACTTTCGGGGGGCGCCTGCGTATACCAGAATCGAAAGGTTGCGCTTACAATTAATCCTAGTGTTTGACAAGGCAGCTATAATCTTGAAGCGCACCCGCGCATCGGCTATAATCAGGTCGTCATTACAGATGATGTCTAATATTAAGGAGAGAGTCACATGGCTAGAATTTTTGACGTAGTCGAATATCCGAATGAGATGGCAGAGGAGATCGTCCATCGCTTTCCGGATGACAGCTCGATCGGCGATTTTCGGATCGGTTCACAAGTCATCGTGCGCGAGGCGCAGGCAGCGGTGTTCTTCCGCGACGGGAACGCGCTGGATGTGTTCAGGGCCGGGCGTCATACGATCGCGACCGCCAACGTCCCATTGTTGATAGATTTCATCGGCAAAGCATTCAATGACCGCACACCCTTCCCGGCGGAAGTGTACTTCGTCTCGATGAAGGAATTTGCCAACAGGAAGTGGGGCACGCCGCAGCCGATCATCGTCCGCAACCCCGGCATGGGACTTGGGGTGGCGTTGCTGCAAGGTTTTGGCACGTATTCCTTCCAGGTGAAGGACCCGCAGCAGTTCGTGACGCAGATCGTTGGCACTCAAGGCGCGTTCCGCACCAACGATATTGAAGAGCGACTGCGCACCATGCTGCTCTCCAAATTACAGGATATCCTGGGTGAGACCGGCGCCAAGCACAGCGTCCCGGAAATGATCGGCCTGACCGAGGAACTTGGTGCAGGGGTGCGCGCCAAGGCGCAGGACGACTTCGAAGCCATTGGCTTGACTCTCAAAACCTTCTATGTCGGCAACCTGAAGCCTTCCGATAAGTCGGCTCAGGAACTGCGCGATATGGGTATGCTCGACATGGCCACCTATACCCAGTTGCAGGCGGCGGATGCCATGCGCGACGCGGCCCAGAATCCCAGCGGCGGCGCGGGCCTGACGGCCGGGATCGGCGCCGGGATGGGCATCGGCAACTTGATGCAGCAGGCCACCTCGGGTGCGATGCAGCAGCAGCAGGCAAACAATGGCGCATCCAAACCAGCGACCATACCGGATGTGATGACCCCCTCGGAAGCAGCCGCAATCCTGCGGGTTTCTGAAGAAGACGTGATTGCCGCCATCCAATCAGGGGATCTCAAGGCCAAGAAACTCGGCAGCGCTTATCGCATCAGCAAGGATGCGTTGGAAGCATTTCTCAAAGGGTAGACGTAATTCGTATTGCGTAAAACGTAAAAAGGGGCCTGGTTTTCACCAGGCTCCTTTTTCATATACAACCTCGCTGAGCGGAGTGATGACAGTTCTTCGACCGAACACAGTCGAAGCGCAGGCGGCGAAGATTGTGGGCTTGTTTGATAACTCGCCTTTCGGCTGCGCTCAGGGCTTCTAACCGAGTTCCGCTAAAACGTCTGGGATGGCGTCGAGAACGTCACCCGCCAAAACAGAAGCGGTTCCGCCCAAGGCTTCGGCTGCTTCCAATCCCGCCCGGGCATGGATCCAGGCCCCGGCCACCGCCGCCGAATACGCCTCCACGCCTTGGGCGCGCAGACCAACGATCAGACCGGCCAATACGTCGCCAGTCCCGGCGCGCGCCAGAGCGGCAGATGCCACCGGGATCATCGTTGTTCTTCCATCAGGAGCAGCCACGATCGTAAACGCGCCCTTCAAAACCACTACGTGTCCCCATTCCTTGGCAAAGCGCGCCGCCACACCCGGCCGGTCCACCTGGATTTCCTCGGTCGGCAAACCGGTCAGGACAGACATCTCGCCTGGGTGCGGAGTCAAAACGGCAGGGGCGGGCAGCAGTTTATGCCAGCCCGGGATTTTCGCCAGCAGTTTCAAACCGTCGGCGTCAAAGACCAGGGGCGGCAGGCAGGTTGCCTTTTCTTCCTTCTTCTGCTCGTCTCCATGCACAAACCCGATGCGCGCCGTGTTCTTTTTCCGGGAGGCTTTGCTGGTCAGCAGGTTTTCGATAAACTCACGGGTGGCATCCTCCAACCCAAAGCCGGGGCCGATCAACAGGGCCGTCGCACGCTCAAGGTTCTTGGCCAGGACTTCGGCGGCAGCCGCGGAAATGACGCCAAGTTCATGCGGCAGCAAGATCCAGGTGGCTTCAGGGAATTGTCCCGCCAATGCGATATGTAAAGGAGCGGGCACAGCCAGAGTGACCAGCCCTGCGCCGGCGCGATAGGCTGCCATACCCGCCAGCCAGGCCGCGCCGGTGTAATTGACCGAGCCTGCCGCGATGACAGCCGTCCCAAACGTGCCTTTATGCGAATCGGAGGGACGCGGTGGGAGGATATCGGCCACTGTCTCCTCCCCGGCCACCTCCTGCTGGATGTTCACCCAGGATTCGATACTTTCATCCAGGCCAATGCCCACTACCTGCAAATCGCCCACCAGGTCGTAGGCAGGAAATTTCAGCAAACCGCGTTTGACCGCCGCCATGGTGACGGTCAGGTCGGCTGGGATCACTTCCTCGGCGGCCTCGCCTGTGTCGCTGTCCACGCCGGAGGGACAATCCACAGCAACCACAAATGGCAGCTCTTCAAGTCCCTCCATCGCCTGGTTGACAGTTTTCAAGACCTGCGCCACATCTTCCTTCAACGGCAACTTAATGCCCGTGCCCAGCACGCCATCCAACAGAACGTGGGCAGTTTCCAGCCAGGCATACAGGGACGTAAAATCCTTATCCTTGGAAAGTTCGAGCACTTCCCCGCCCATTTCCATAAATTGCTGGATGAGTTCATCGCCTTTGGGCTTGCGCTTAACCAGATACGCGCGCGCCGTCCAACCGTCCGCGGCCAGGTGGGTCAGAGCCACCAACGTATCGCCGCCATTATTGCCAGGCCCGACCAGCCCAAGGATTTCCACATCCTCTTCCTCGTAGAAATATGGCAGGTCGGCCACTGCGTAAGCCAGTTCCCGCCCGGCATTTTCCATCATATCTTCGTAGGTGAGGCCTTTGGAATTGGCCTCCTGCTCGATAGCTTTCATTTCATCAACGGTAACCAGTTTCATTATTTTCTCCAAATCAATTCCACAAGTCTGCAGCGATGTCATCCAGTCCCAAAGCCAGGAGACGCTCTTTCGTTGGCCGGCCCGTTTCGGGGTCCCAGCCGCGAGCCGCATAATAGGCCTCCAGCATGGCAGGCAGGTCAATCACATATCCTCCCGCGCCGCCGCTGGACAGCGGTTCCAGCAAGGCCTTGGGCAATCTATCGTTGGCCCGCGTCAGCCCTAGCCGGTGATTGATCGCCCGCTTGAGATTCCAGCCGCGCTCCCCCGCCTTGAGCATATCCAGCGCAGTCAGATCGAGGCCGCAGGCGGCATTGATCAAGGCCGCCTGCATCTCAGGTGAGACATTGGCAAAGATGCACATGACCATGGAATTGTAGACAGTGCGCCAATCCTGATGATGGGCCACGTTGGCCGCCTTTTCCGCGCCATCCTGACGGCCAAAATGTTCGATGCCCATACCCGGCTCGACGTGCCCCCAATCCACCACGAAATAATCGGACTGGTTGTGGCATGCGCCGCGCGGCGAAGTGGCATACACGAGCGCCATACCCGACACCCCGCGCGGATCGTGATAAGCGATCTCCAGGCCATTGACCTGGACGGCTTCGTCCTCCGCGCCGAAACGCGCGCCGAAGCGGCGCGACCCCTCCGCCAGCCAATCACCGATGCCCTCGCGGCGGGCAATCAGATGAACAAGCTGTCCCGCTGCGGCGGCATCGCCCCACTTCAATTGCAGGCCGCCCATATCCTGTTCGGTCACCACGACTTGGTCAAAAAGATAAAACGCCAGGCCGATCGTGTTGGCCGTACTGATGGTATCCATGCCGTAACGGTCACAGAGTTCCCCCAAATTCACCACTGACTCAAGATTGTCATTCAACAGGTTGGGGCCGAAACCAACAATCGTTTCATATTCAGGCCCCTTGCGTTTGACCTTGTCACCCAGCGCCACCACCCGCCCGCAGGCAATCACACATCCCTGGCAGGCGCTGCGTCCCACCAGGATCGTTTCAGTCATCCTGGCCCCGGAGACATGATCCACATTTTCAAAGCCCCCCTGGTGATAATATTTTGCGGGCATCTGGCCAAGATATTCCGCATAATTGGCAGCACCGGCTGTCCCCAATTCCCGCAATACTTGTGATTCGGTATTCTCCTTCAAAGCGTGATTCGCTTCAGAGCGCAGGGGTTTATACTTATTCAAATCAAACAATGGGATCTCCCGGATGCCGCGCACGGCCACGGCTTTGAGATTCTTCGCCCCCATCACCGCCCCCATGCCGGTGCGGCCGGCAAAGCGCCCATGATCGCACATAATGGATGCAAACGCGACTTTCTTTCCACCGGCAGGCCCAATCACGCAGACATGAGCAGACTTGTCGCCGACCTCTTCTTTGACTTTATCCTGCGTTTCGTACGTATCCAGCCCCCACAGATGCGCCGCATTCCGCACCTCGAGCCTGCCCTCGTTGATCCAGAGATAGACCGGTCCTTCGGCTTTCCCCGTCACCCAAAGCCCATCGTAACCGGCCTTGCGCAGCTCTGGGCCCCAGAATCCGCCAATGTTGGATTCGGCCCATAAACCGGTGGCAACCCCTTTTCCGCAGATGACGAAGCGGCCTGTTGTCGGACCGGAGGTTCCCGTCAGTGGGCCGGTCATAAACAGCAGGGGCGCATCAGGTGAGAGCGGGTCAAGGTCGGGTGTGAGGGAGGAATACAACAAACGAGCCGCCAGCGAGGCGCCGCCTAAAAAATCGCGTTCCCATTCCACGGGGACACGATATGTTTCTGTTCTTCGAGTCGTCAGATCAATTCTTAGGATAGGCTGCATAAACGGTCACAGAATTTCCGTCGTGACTTCACGCGCGCAACGGACGAAGTCCAACACGGTCGGCACGTTGCGCATCATGTAACCGAGGTTCCCTTGAACTTTGAGTTTGCCGGTCATCATGGCGGTCATGGGATCGAGCTTGCCAAGCAGAATGGCAGTGAAATTATTATATGGGGAGCGCAGGACGAAGGTCGGCTTTGGATAGGAAGCCGGGTCAGGTGAGTATTCACTCCTGCGGCAGGTACCATGCCAGAGGTCAAGGTACATCAACAAGGGTTGCTTGATATTCCCTTCAGGCTGAATATCGAAGATCAAATCGCCCTCCCAGTTCTTGGCAATGCCTTGATAGCGACCATCGGAATTCAATTTTTCTTCCAGGGCTTTCAACCATTCGGTGCTTGGAAAAACAGCAGACACAGGAACCTCCTGAAACCGGGATAATCTATTTTACCATTTGACTAAAACAACCAATAATCTTGACAAATGACGAAAATAGTCTATGCTTAGTATGCGGGATGTGCCAGTCATTCCACGGCAATGACAATTGATGGAGGTGTCTTTCTATTGACTCTTCCCTTTTGAAATTGCAAAACACTCTACTTTCTCTTGGAGGAGAAAATGAAGAAACTGTTCGTTCTAGTCAGCTTGCTTGTGATCGCATCCATTGCCCTCACAGCCTGCGGCGGCGGCCCAACTGCGAGTGACCTGCTTGGTGCAATCAAGCAGCGCGGTTACATTCTCGTCTCAACCGACCCAAACTACGAGCCGCAGTCCTTCCTGAATACCAGTGGCAAGCGCCCGTCTGACACCAAATGCCCGTCTGACGCCCTGACCACAGCCGAAATGCAAGGCTTCGACGTGGATGTTGCCAAGGCGATTGGCGATAGCCTGGGTGTGGAAACCTGCTTTGCCACCCCAAACTGGGATGCGATCACAGCCGGCAATTGGGCAAACAAATGGGACGTCAGCGTGGGTTCGATGACCATTACAACCGATCGCCAAAAGGTGCTGGACTTTAGCGCTCCGTACTATTACACTCCGGCCGTCATTGCTGTTTCGAAGGATGCTGGAATTACCTCTCTGGACCAGCTTTCCGGCCAGGCCTTGTGCGCAGGAACCGCGACCACATACGAATCCTGGCTCAATAACGATATGGCCGCTCTTGGACTGCCTGCCGCGTCGGTCTATGCTCATGTCCCGGCTAATATTACGGTTGTGACTCTCGATACCGACCAGGAATGCGCCCAGGCCATCGCCTCCGGCCGTAAGGACTTCGTCGGCTATGTGACCTCAGCCACAGTTGTGGATGCCAACATCGCGGCGGGCATGCCGGTGGTGAAACTCGGCAACCCGGTTTATTCCGAGGATTTGGCAGCCGCGTTCGACAAGGCATCCACACTACCCTCAGATACGCTGCGCGCCGAAGTGGATAAGACCATCACCAAGATGCACTCCGACGGCACCCTCACTGCGCTTTCAAATAAGTGGTTCAAGATGGACCTCACCCAGGCTCCCAACAAGTAATTCTAAAGAAATGTAAAAGGGAAGCGGCTATCGCCGCTTCCCTTTGTTTGTTCGCCCTGCTTTCGGAAAGGAACCATTCTCATGAGCGCTTCAGGTGCAACAGCAAAATCTCAAGCAGAGTTATTGTATGAAGCCCAGTTGCGAAAGGAACGCCAATTCCGGGTCAATGTCGGCCTTTCCGGGTTATTGTTGCTTTTGATCATTATTTGGCTATGCAGCGGTCAAAAATTTCGTGGCATCAAAGCCATTGAACTGAATGGCACTTTGATTCTTGATAACCTGGCT
>JAKANW010000125.1 GCA_021823555.1 Chloroflexota bacterium | reverse complement strand
GCTTCCGGCGCGGGCTTGGGCGCGGTGATCGCCATGAGCATCCACTGGCCGTATTCGTTCTGGGGTTTGTTGGCCATCCCGATGGCGGCCTTTCTGGCCGCGCTGCTGGCGGTCCTGATCGTCTACACGCTGGCGCGCGTCGGCCGGACGGTGCCCACCACAAACCTGATCCTGGCGGGTGTGGCCGTCTCCTCGTTCGCCACCTCGCTGACATCCTTCCTCATGCTGCGTTCGACGGGTGAAGTCCGCCGGGCCTTGGGCTGGCTGCTGGGCGGTTCCAGCCAGAGCGGCTGGACAGCCATCCTTGCCATCCTGCCGTACCTGGTGATCGGCCTCGGCATTCTGCTCTTCAGCGGTCACGCCCTCAACCTGCTGCAGTTCGGTGATGACCAGGCCCAGCAGCTCGGCCTGGACGTGACGCGCACAAAGACCCTCCTGCTCGTCTCCGCCTCGCTGGCCACCGCCGCCGCGGTCGCTTTTTCGGGGATCATCGGGTTTGTCGGCCTGATCGTCCCGCACATCATCCGCATCTGGCACGGCGCGGACTACCGCCGCCTGCTGCCCCTGAGTATAATCACTGGCGCCTCCGCCCTTTTGATGGCCGATGTGCTGGCGCGCGTGGTGCTGGCCCCACAGGAGATTCCAGTGGGGATTGTCACCGCGCTGGCCGGCGCACCGTTCTTCCTGTGGGTCTTGCGACGTTCCAAGAACCAGGGATATTGGTGACGCCATGCAGATCATCATCCGTGAAATTGACCAGCACAGCCTTCAGTACGTGGATCAATTCGACAGCACTTTTATGGTGGAGTCGAAATTGGTTCTTCATGCAGAGAACGGGAAGATCAGCTACACCGTTGTCCCTGCGCCACTCTACGAAAAACATTACCCGCCGCACAGCCTGGATTACAGCGCTTATGTGGACAACCCCAACCGCGCCATCTTCTTCGCCTATGTGGACGAGGAACGGGCCGGTCAGATCAGGCTCCTGGAATACTGGAACGCTTACGCCTATATTGATGACATCACGGTCGCACCTCGGTATCGGCAACAGGGCGTCGGGCGGGCGCTGATGGAACAAGCCATCCAATGGGCCAAGGCCAAAGGATGCCCCGGCCTGATGTTGGAGACACAGAGCAACAATGTCCCTGCCTGCCGCCTCTATGAAAGTTGCGGGTTTGAGCTGGGCGGCTTCGACCGGAATTTATACAGGGGCCTAAACCCCGCCGCCGATGAGATCGCCCTGTATTGGTATCTGATTTTCTAGGAGGGCAAAATGCTAAAGATCGAACAGCTCTCTGTCGCTTATGGTGCTCACCGCGTCCTGCACGACGTTTCGCTTAACGTGCAGTCTGGCCAGGTCGTGGCGTTGATCGGCCCGAACGGAGCGGGCAAATCCACGCTCATCCGCGCCGTCAGCGGCGTGATCCCCATCCTGGGCGGACGCGTCCGCACCAACGGCGATGACTTCCAGACTCTCGCACCTCTCCAGCGCGCCCGCTACGTGGCGACCGTGCCTCAGGCTGCCTCCCTGCCGCCTGCCTTTACCGTCTGGGAGACGGTCTTGATGGGACGCACACCCTACCTGGGATTCCTCGGCCACGCCTCCCGCGCGGACGAGGAACTGGCGCGCCGTTCCTTGGAGCGGGTCCACGCCTTGGGTTTGATCGAGCGCCGCGTCGGAGAGTTATCCGGCGGCGAGGCCCAGCGAGTGTTGCTGGCGCGTGCCCTCACCCAGTCCACGCCCATCCTCCTGCTCGATGAACCGACCGCCCACCTCGACCTGCAATACCAGGTCAGCCTGCTCGAACTCGTCCGCGACCTGGCGCGCAGGGACAACCTGGCTGTGCTGATCGCCCTGCACGACCTCAACCTTGCCGCCCACACCGCCGATTACATCGCACTGATGGTCGCCGGTCAACTCAAAGCCATCGGCGCGCCGCGCGCAGTGCTGACGCCTGAACTGATCTCGGAAGCCTATTGCTGGCCCGTACAGGTGGTGGAGCATCCGTTCGCAGGAGGGCCGTTGGTGCTGCCGGAATCTTCAAAATAATTTACCCACCCCGGGTAAAAATTGCGATGTCACCCTCCCGAAGGACACACTTGCACCTGGCGCACACCTGCCCTAGCGGGCGGTGCTAGCAGGCTGTCGGAGAACTCAATCCGTGTCGGTTTTTTACCGCCAAGCACGCTAAGACCGCCAAGAAAGCCCTTAAACTTCGCGTTCTTTGCGCTCTTAGCGGTTCAAATTGGCATTTTACATCGCGAATCACTGCTCTCCGACAAACTCCTAGGGAGTGCAGGTGTCGGGACGATGTGAGGGAGCGTGTTCTCCGCGACCGAAGGGTCTGTGTTGATTGTGTCCAGAGATGCTTCGGGGTAAGAACGCCCCTCAGCATGACACAACGCGGAAGTAGAACTTCCGAACCCCCTGCCCGCGCCGACAGAATGTCTGTATAATAAAAATAGTGAAGCACGATTTGCATAAAATCGAGGTGATTTCATGACATCATCTGTCAGCGAGGAGCATTTCCACATCTTGTTCGAATACGCGCCGATCTCACTTTGGGAAGAAAACTACAGCGGAATCAAACGCCTGTTTGACGAACTCAGGCAGGGGGGAGTCCGAGCGCTGGAACCGTATCTGAATGAGCATCCCGACTTTGTTGATGATTGTATGCGGCAGATAACGGTCAGTAA
The DNA here is from genome assembly GCA_021823555.1 of Chloroflexota bacterium. Next base: position 4,965 of record JAKANW010000125.1, on the reverse strand, counting down.
TGTCAACCAGCAGACTGTGGTGATGTTCAAAGCCCAGTCGAAGGAGGACCTGCTTGCCCATCTCAATAAGGTATTCCGCGATGGGATGCGGCGTCACTTTCGCAGCGAACTTTTGGCGCTTTGGAATGGCGAACTTACCTGGTCGGGCGAAGGGGTGAATTACACGTTGGACGGGCAGGCGCTCGACATTCTGCTGCATTGGCGCATATTGCCGGAATCTGAACAGAGTTGGGAACAGGTGCTGGTGACGATTGAAAACATTTCCGCCCGCAAACAGGCTGAACGCCGCCTGCGTGACCTGTTCGAGGCTTCCCCGGTTTCACTGTGGGAGGAAGACTATACGGCGCTCAAGGCTTATTTCGATGCCTTGCGCGCCGAAGGCGTGACTGACCTGCGGGCGCGCCTCAATAAACATCCTGAGATAGTGACCCACTGCATGGGTTTCTTGAAGGTACTGGATGTCAACCAGAAAACGGTGGAATTGTTCGGGGCAGAGTCGAAGGCGCAGTTGCTCGCAAATCTACCCAAGATTTTCCGCGATGAGATGGACACCCATTTTGCGGACGAATTGGTGGACTTGTGGAATCACAAACTGTCCTATGAACGCGATGGGATCAATTATTCGCTCAATGGCGACCCGATCAACATTCACCTGCATTTCCGGGTCATGCCCGGGCACGAGCAGGATTTCGGTTGGGTGCTGGTAGCCATCCAGGATATTACCGCCCGTAAAAAGGCAGAGGAATACCTGCGGTACCTGGGCACTCACGATGTAATGACCGGTGTGTACAACCGGGCTTATTTCGAAGAGATGCTGCAGCGACTCGAAAACCAGCGCAAGGAACCGATCAGCGTCATCATGGCCGACCTGAACGACCTGAAACAAACAAATGACACCCTGGGACACCAGGCAGGAGACAACCTGATCCGCCGGGCGGCAGAAGTGCTCAAGGCCAACTTCAACGAGGAGTGTCATGTAGCTCGTATCGGCGGAGACGAGTTCGTGGTCATCATGCCGGACACGGATGCGCAGGCAGCCGAAGAGTCAATGGCGCGCATGCAGGAGTTGATCCAGTTGAATAACAATTACTACCGTGAACCCGAATTGAGCATTTCCGTGGGGGCAGCCACCAGCCAAGCCGGGCTTTCACTCGAAAAAGTTGTCAACCGGGCTGATGATGCAATGTATCAAAAGAAAAGCAAACACCATCGCCGGCGACGGGAAGACATGTAGCCCTCGATCATTAGAGGCCATTCCAGATACGTTTGCCAAACGCAGAAAGGATCAAATCCATGGCCAGGTGAGCGGTCTGGTTTTGGATATCGAGAATGGGGTTGACTTCCACCATATCCATGCCGACCAGGTTGCCGTTCTCGGCCACCAGTTCACAGACCAGGTGTGCTTCCCGCTGGGTCAGCCCGGCGGAAACAGGGGTGCCAACTCCCGGCGCATGACGCGGGTCGAGCGCGTCCATATCGAACGAAAGGTAGATGCCTTCCACGTCGCGGCTGACGCGTTCGATGGCTTTCTCGACCACCGCCATCATGCCGATGCGGTCAATCTGATCCACCCCCATAACCATGACACCCGCTTCACTTAAATTGACTTTTTCTCCGGGATCGAGGTCGCGCGCGCCGATGACGGCAACCCGCTTCGGGTCCACGACCGGAGTTGCTTCGTCCCAAAGCTGGATCAGCCGTTCCTCGCCGCGTCCTGCCAACACAGCCAGTGGCATTCCGTGAATGTTCCCCGAGGGGGTCGTCTCAGGGGTATTGAAATCAGCATGGGCATCCACCCAAATGACGCCCAGCTTTTTGGACCTGGCCGCGCCGCGGATGGAACCAATCGAAAGGCTGTGATCGCCGCCCAGGACGAGCGGGATATGCCCGCTCTGCACGCTGGTGGCTACCGCGCCGGCTACCCGGCGTCCCATGGGAATGATGCAGTCAATATATTTCAAGCGGGGATTGGTAATTGAACACATTTCAGCAATGGGAACCTCTATATTCCCCCTATCTTCAACGATATATCCAAGCCCCCGCAGGTTCGTCTGCAAGTGAGCATAACGGATGGCGCTGGGTCCCATATCCACGCCGCGCCGGTCTGCACCCAGGTCAATCGGCACACCAATCACATCAATTTGCATGTTCGCCTCCGGGAGAATGTCAGGTGGTTGATTTTATCAATATGGGGGCAAAAATTCCATGTGAAGTGCAGGCGCGAAAGTCCCGCCTTGTCATCTGTTGTTCATCCAGGGATTTTATACTTGGCGCATTAAAAAGGAGAATTCATGACTCAAGCGTCCGCTATTTCCGCCGCTTCGACTGCTTCCACTCGCTCCACTACTTCCCCGAAGCGTTACCACCCCGCCCTGGTATCCCTGCACTGGCTGATCGCCATTCTCATTTTCGGCACTGCCCTGCTGGCAGGCGACGGAGGTGAAGGAGGTGAAAGAGGCCGCCAGGCTGCAACAGGATTTGCAGGTCTTTCGACCCTCAGCATTCACATGATCCTGGGCATCCTGATATTGGTCTTGTTGATCGTCCGCCTGATTATCCGCTGGCGGACCCAACGTCCCGGCTGGGCCAGCACCGGCAGCGCCCTTTTGGATAAGGTCGGTGAATTGACCCATTGGGCCCTTTATATTTTCACCTTTGGGATGACGATCACCGGAATTATTCTGGCTGCTCAAACGAACCGGTTAGTCAGAGCCTTTGGTTTTGCACCTGCCCGTCCCACAGGCCAGTTCACTCCCGGTCAATTTCCCCCGCCGGGACAATTCCGCGAAGGAGGAGAAGGGGCCTTCCGCTTCGGTCTGGGCGGGCTGCATGGCATGATCTGGGTGCTGCTGATCCTTCTAATCCTGTTGCACATCGGCGCAGCCTTATATCACCAGTTCTTTATCAAGGATAACCTGATGGGCCGTATGTGGTACGGCAAACAGGAAGCGTAACGAAAGGAGAGGCGAACCTTCTCGCCTCTCTTTTTCATTTTCTCCCACACAGATGTCGGTGCAAGGAGGGCGTTCTTCCCGACGACCTTGTACCCGCAGGGTAACCAATCTCCTCACGGCTTATGACCGAGGAATCGCAGAAAACAGAAGATTGCTTCGCGACGTGCGCTCGCAATGACACATAGATCAAAGGATGTGCAATGCGCGCAGGATAAAGTAAAGGATCAGGAGGATCACCACGAACGAACAGCCATGCCAGAAAAAGCGCATGATGAAGTGAAAAATATGCACAACAATGTGAAAGAAAAACCGTAAAATAATAAACACGACCAGCAGGGCGACGACCGTCCAAACCCAGGCGGGAACGGTAAAACCGGTTGTATCCAAAGCCAGGTTAAACATTTTTCCTCATGCAGTACGGTAATATCCAACGTCCACCGAATAAACCCGGCCGCTTTTGATCACCTGCCTGACCAGATTCGTCCCGTAGCGGTAACCAAGCTGGCGGTAATCCGGCACGGACAGGATCAACATATCGGCCTGTTTGCCAACTTCAATGGAGCCAATGGTATCGGCGCGGCGGATGGCGTGAGCCGCATTGATGGTGGAGGCGGCAATCGCCTCGGCGGGTGTCAATTTCATGGCGCGGCAGGCCAGCGCGATCACGAACTGCATGGATTCGTTCCAGGTGGTGCCGGGGTTGCAGTCCGTGGCCAGGGCCAGGATGCCGTTCGCTTCGATGATCTTGCGCGCCGGGGTGTATTCGCTCTCGGCCAGACCGAAGGGTGTGCAGGGCAGCGACACGGCCACCGTGTCCGACTGGCCGAGGGCAGCGATGTCAGCATCTGATGTTTTCACCAGGTGATCGGCGGAGGCCGCGCCCAATTCCACGGCCAGCGACGCGCCGCCCAGATTGTCGAACTCATCAGCGTGGATCTTGAGCGGGAATCCCAGAGAGCGGGCCCGGGTCAGGATTTGGCGCGACTGGTCAAGGTTGAAAGCGCGGTCCTCGCAAAAGACATCCACAAACGGCTGGGGCAGGCGCGGGGCATGAGTCTCCCACCATTCCTTGAGCATGGGCAGCATCGTCCCGCAGACCAGGTCGGTGTAGCCTTGCGGGTCATCTTTGAATTCAGGGGCGATGGCGTGCGCGCCGAGGAAGGTGATGGCCAGGTCGAGCGGACTTTCATCGTCAAGAGCCAGCAGGGCTTTGAGCAGGCGCAGCTCGGTGGCTGTTTGCAAGCCATAGCCGGTTTTGGCTTCGGCAGTGGTGGTGCCATGAGCGAACATTCGCAACAGACGCGGACGGGTCTGGGCGATGAGCGACTCGATGCTGGCCGTGCGCGTCGCGTGGACCGTGGAGATGATCCCGCCACCGGCGGCGAGGATGTCGAGATATTTTGCGCCTGCCATCTTCATCTCGAACTCGTTGGCGCGATCCCCCGCCCAGATGACGTGGGTATGCGGATCCACGAAGCCGGGCATCAGCACGCACCCGCCAACATCCAGCGTGGGTTCGTTGGGATAGGCGGCTTTCAAATCGCCGGTGGCGCCGACCGCGGCGATCTTCTCATCGCGGACCACGACCGCGCCGTTCTCGATAATGCCGAGCGTGCCTAGGGCATGTCCGCGCTGCGGGCCGCCCGCCAGGGTCAGGAGTTGGGAGGAGGAGTGGATGAGCATGGGAGGATGGGAGTGGTAATTAGTGAGTGGTGGTCAATGGGAGTTGGGAGTGTAAACCACATAATCATCTTTGGACGGTTTCTCGAACAGTATCAGTTGTTTTTCCAATGTCAGTTCGATTTGCGGCATGGGATTGTAGTTGAGAATAATTGCTTCCAGCATGGGGTTACGATTCTTTTCACTCGCGCCCACGTGATAAAAATGCTCACGAGTCAAGATCGTAAAGCGGTCTGCGTATTTTTCGACGGCGGCATTCGTACGGTACTGGTTGCTATGCCATGTGGAGAGAATGAACTTCGCTGGTGTGGCGCTCAAAAGAACGTAAAGT
>JAKANW010000124.1 GCA_021823555.1 Chloroflexota bacterium | reverse complement strand
CGAAACCGAAAGTGGAACTCTCACACGGCGGACTCGAATGCGGCATCATCAGCGACCGCTGCGGCGGGCTGGATACGATCTCGCTTGGCCCGACGATTGAAAATCCGCACTCACCGGATGAACGTCTGTTTGTCCCGTCCCTGCAGAAGATTTGGGATTTCTTGAATGCTTTCCTGGCGTTGTGACGATGGGCTGTTAGGTTAGCCTCCGAAAGCGGAAGTGGTCATCTTTTATAAAAGATTCCTGCCATGTTGACGGGGATCTTTATTTCCATGATCGGTAATTGTTTGGGTAGATCAATTGCATCCCGCCGATTCCCACCCTGGATGCATGGATTTCCACGTTTCGACAGCCTGCTGCATTTTTAGCGCTGCCTCCTGCCATGCCTGCCCGGGGGCCGCGCCGTTGGCAATATCCTGGAGCATGGTATCCACGATGCCCGGCGTGCCAAAGACATCCCGCGCCCAGGGAGGAACCACATTTGAGCGGGTGAATTTCCCATTCGCAACCGACCCCATGTTCATGGCGGGATGATTGGCATAGGCATACCAATCATAAAAGGACTGGATCCAGTCGGGGTGGCGGCCGGTGAACGGGTCCGGACTGTCCAGCGCTTCCTGGCGAACGGATTTTAGGAGCGGGATCATGTGCCCCGGCACGGTTAAGTCATACGACAATAACCTGTCGCCGCTGATGAGCCATTGCAAGAAATTCCTGGCTTCCTGTTGATTTTTCGTCCCGGCGGCGATGGCAAAGCGGTTCCAAACCCCCAAGGTGACTTTTAAATCCCCGAAGGGCGGAAAGATTACGGTTACTTTATCAGATAGTCCGGGATGAGTTTCATCCAACTGAACCCCAAGCCTGCCGCCATACAAAGACGTGGCGACCCGCTGGTTCAAGAAAGCATCTATCTGTTCTGTGTAACTCCAGGTGCTGTAACCGGGAGGCGCGTATTTTGCCAGTTCAGCCCACCGTTTGACGGCCTCCAGCGCCTGCGGCTGCCCAAAGGCAACCTGTCCATCACAGGTAAAGTAATCTCCGCCGTTTTGCCATAAGAAGATCGAAAAATAATTGACGCTGGCTATATTCTGTCCGGCCGGCAGGGAGATGCCGTACATATTGCCTTTTGTCAGGATGCGGGCGGCATTGAGCAATTCGTCAAACGTTTTTGGGATGGCCAGCCCGGCTTGTTCAAGTAGGTCTTTGCGCACCCAGAGTCCGTAGACGCTGACGGCATACGGCACGGCATACACTTGTCCATTTTGCTGGTAAAGGCTGTCATCCACAAAATCATCCCGGCCGATATTCGCAACAATGTCGTTCAAGGGCAGCAGGTAGCCCGCGTCCACCCATTGAGGCATGAGCGTTGGTTCTACTTCGAAAATACCCAGGTCCGCGCCGGAAGCCAGGGCGGTGAGCAGGCGCTGTCCGCGCGAGGCAGGTGAGGCCAGCACGATGTCCACTTCCACATCCGGGTGCAGGGATTGATATTCGGTGATGAGGGATTGGAGAACGGCCAGTTGGTTGGGGTCGCTCTCGGTGGTGAAGAACGGGATGATTTTCAGGGGAGAGGTGCCCTGTGTAACGGAAGCAGGCGTGGGCGTGGTCTGAACCGACGGGAGTTCGCTTGGAGTGCAGGAGACAACAAAGGCCAGGGTCAAAACGACCAGCGCGATGTGCATCATCCATCTGGTCATTTGAACAGGCGCGGAGTGTTTCATGGCCTTATTGTATCTGTGATTCTGAATCAGGTTTCAGGCAATCCCGATGCGGACGCGGGAACACCAATACCAGGGTTTGAGTTCCGCACCCAGCGCCTGATGAACTTTCTGCTTGAATGTATCGAGTCCGATCTGGCTCTCGCTCAGGCCGCCTTTGAGCAATGTCATCACACTGCCCTGACTCATCAATATTCCTTCGAGACGTTCGGCATTGCCTGGCTCAATTTGATGGATCACGATTTCTTTTGTGTATCGGAAACAGCCGCTGCTTTTCATGCGCGCCAAATGCTCGGACTTGTTCCATCTTCTAACCGGCGCGGGATCTTTGTAAGCCTGTTCCAATTCATGGACTTTCGACATACATGCTTCGTACGCCGCATCCGCTTCCCAACTGCCTGTGGTGGGCGGCCAATCGTAGTCGTAGGCGGCGAAAACTCCGCCAGGAACGAGGATGCGGACGGCTTCCTCGAAAGTGCCCTGCGGCTCCATCCAATGCAGGGATTGGGAACAGGTGACGATCTGCGCGCGGTGGTCGGGCAGGCCTGTTTGATGGGAGAAACCTCCCCGGTAGATGACGTTCTTCGCTTCGGTGCGGGCCTCGGCCTGCTCGCGCATATCCAGGGTTGGTTCAACGCCGATCACTTGATCCGCTTTATCCGCCCAATAGCGCGTGGACAACCCCGTGCCGCTGCCCAGGTCAACGACCAGCGCCGGGCGGGACGCGCCAGCCATGCGGGTCAGGAGATCGGCCAGGGCGGCGGGCGGCGCGGGGCGATGCCTGTCATACAAGTCGGCGAAGCCGCTGAAGCGTTCGATGTTGCCGGAAAAATCATTGTTCATTTTATTTGCTCGCTCGATGCAAATTATGTCAGAGTGCGGAGTCCGAAGTCTCCTGACTTCGGGCAACCCGACGACTGGAGTCGTCGGACTCCTGACGAATCCAAAGATTCATAAATTCATTCACGGGTGTATTCTCTAATTTTTGTTGGTCCGAGCAAAGATTGAGAATCGCAAGGACGCGTTCTTCGGAAAAACGCGCGGCGAGATTGTTTCTGAATTTTTCGATGAGCAATGGAATGCCTTCCGCGCGCCGCCTGCGATGGCCGATGGGATATTCTACGACAATTTGTTGGGAGGATGCGCCATCCTTGAAGAGGACCTGCACGGCATTCGCGATGGATCTTTTTTCAGGGTCGAGATAATCCAGGCTGTATTGCTTGTTTTCAACGACTTCCATCTTGGCGCGCAACGCGTCGATGCGTGGGTCGGCGGCGACATCATCCTCGTAATCTTCGGCAGTGAGACAGCCAAAAATGAGCGGCACGGCGGTCATGTACTGGATGCAGTGGTCGCGGTCGGCAGGGTTGTGGAGCGGCCCGCTCTTGTCAATGATGCGAATGGCTGATTCGTGCGTGGTGATGACGACGCGTTCGATATCATCGAGCCGGTCTTGGACTTGCGGGTGCAAGATCATGGCGCATTCGGCGGCGGTCTGCGCGTGGAATTCGGCAGGAAAGGAAATTTTGAACAGCACATTTTCCATCACATAAGAACCATACGGCCGCTGAAATTTAAATGGTTGCCCCTTGAACAACACATCATAAAATCCCCACTTCGGCGCCGTCAGAGCGGAGGGATAACCCATCTCGCCTTTCATTGACATGAGCGCAAGCCACACGGCGCGGCTGGCCGCGTCACCTGCCGCCCAGGATTTGCGCGAGCCGGTGTTCGGCGTTTGACGATAGGTGCGGAGCGAGCCTCCATCAATCCATGCGTTCGAGATAGCATTGATGATGGTGTCTTTATCGCCGCCGAGCATGTGAGTGACAACGGCTGTGGATGCGACTTTGACGAGCAGAACATGATCGAGTCCCATGCGGTTGAAACTGTTTTCGAGCGCCAGCACGCCCTGGATTTCGTGGGCTTTGATAGCGGCGGTCAACACATCGCCCATCGTGACCCTCACCCCAGTCCCTCTCCTGAGAGGAGAGGGAGAATTATCGAGATAATCGGCAATCGCCAGAATCGCGCCGAGGTTATCGGATGGATGTCCCCATTCGGCGGCGAGCCAGGTGTCGTTGTAATCGAGCCAGCGGATCATGGAGCCGAGGTTGAATGCAGCAGTGATGGGGTCCAAAATGAACGAAGTGCCTGGGACACGCGCGCCGTTCGGGACAATGATTCCAGGCACGGTTGGGCCGAGCAGTTTTGTGCATTCAGAGAAGTTGAGCGCCAGCATGGCGCAACCAAGCGCATCCATTAAGGAATAACGTGCAGTCTCGTAGGCCAGGTCGCTGGGGATGCTATGGTCGAGGATGTACTCGGCGATGTCAACGAGTTCTTTGTCGGGGGCGGGGCGGAGGTCGGATGTGTGAGTCATTTTTGAAGGCAGACTTCGGAAGTCTTCTTGGAGTCTTCAAAACTAGAGTTCTATGTGGGAGACTTCCGAAGCCTAATTTATTTATTCAGCGAGCAAAATAATCGAATCAGGCGGCAAAACCATAAGCAAGTTATCGCCCTGAATGGCGTCGGTGGATTCGATTCGCAACGAGCCGCCAGATGTCTCCACTGAGTATTGCCACTTCGAGCCGAGATAGGTACGGCTGGTGATCTTCGCCTCGACCGTGTTCTCACGCTCCGCCGCGCCTTCGGCCAGCACTTCCACGCGCTCGGAGCGGATGGCCGCAGCGGTATGTTCGCCTTCCTTCCAAACATATTCTGACCTGCTCTCTTTACGAATATTCAGCAATTCGCCCGAAGCCAGTTTCAGCGTGGCCTTTTTGCCGTTCACATTTTGGAGGATGCCTGTGATGAAGGATGTCACGCCGATGAACTCGGCCACGAAGCGATTCGCAGGGCGTTCGTAAATCTCTTCGGGCGGCGCGTATTGTTGCAGCTTGCCCATGGACATGACCGCGATCATGTCGGACATGGCAAACGCTTCCGATTGATCGTGCGTGACGTACACAGTTGTTATTCCAAGTTGCTGTTGCAAACCGCGCAGCCAGACGCGCGCATTCTCGCGGATCTTCGCATCGAGATTCGAAAGCGGCTCATCGAGCAGTAAAACTTTCGGTCGGCTGACCACGGCTCGGGCCAGGGCGACGCGCTGCTGCTGTCCGCCTGAAAGTTGGAAAGGATACCGATCCGCCAGTTCTTCGAGTCCGACGAGAGCGAGGCTTTCCTGGACCCTTTGCTTGATCTCATCCGAGGGGCGTTTCTGCAATTTCAGCGCAAACGCCACGTTGTCGAAAACTTTCATGTGTGGCCATAGCGCGTACGATTGAAACACCATGCCGAGATGACGTTGTTCAGGTGGCAGGATGATGTTATGTGCTGTGTCTGTCATCACAAAATCACCGACACGAATCGAACCGGCAGTAGGCTCTTCAAGTCCGGCTACGCAGTTGAGTGTGGTGCTCTTACCGCAGCCCGAAGGACCGAGCAATGTTGTGAACTGCCCTTCCTTCACGGTCAGGTTCACGTTTTCGATGGCAACCGAATTGGACGTGACAAATTTTTTAGTCAAGCCTTCGATGATCAGATCATTATTCATGGAGTTTCACTCCCAATAGTTTGCGACTGCCGATGATCAGGATGGCAGTAATTACCATTTGAATGGTCGAGAGCGCTGCGACGGGTTCGGCTCCGCCTTGTTTCCACAGCTCAAGCATGGTCGTGCCGATGACTCGTGAGCCTTCGGAAAACAGGAACAATGCGGTGGCGTATTCTTTCAAGAACGAAATGGCCAATAGGATGTAGCCGGAGAGGAGCGCCGGGCGCAAAATAGGCAGCAGGATATGGCGGATGGTACCCAGCCAGGTAGCCCCGGCCACGCGTCCGGCCCGGTCGAGCTCATCCGAGATTTGCAGGATGGCCGGGCTTACGGCGCTGAATCCCTGTGGCAGATAACGCATGGAAAATGCGATGGACATGGCAATCAACGTATTGCGCCATGAGCCTAATCCAGGCACGAGCAAGAAAGCCCATAGGAAACCGATGCCAATGATCAGGCCGGGGAAGGCACGCGGGTAGAGCGCGAGATACTTGACCACGTTGCGCCCTTTGAAGTTGGAACGATAGGCAGTCAATGCAGCCAGTGCCATGAAAATAATGGCAATCCCAGCCGCAAAGACCGAAAGATAAATGCTGTTGATTACCGACTGCCGATAGGCGGGAGTCTGGAAAATGCCCAAATAATTGTCCCAGGTTAGCACCTTGAGCGGGTTCATGAACGGACTGAGAAATGAGACGAGTGAATCGAGCACGATACAGGTCAGGGGCAGGATGATGCCGAGGACGATGTACAAGCCCACGAAAACGGAGAGGAACCCTTTCCATTTGCCCAGATCAAGTTGTTTGGGTCGAGTGGCTTTGCCGCCAACTGTAACGAAGCGGCGTTCCAGCGCCGTGAGTTTACCTTGCAGGAAAACCAAGCCAGTGACCAGGATGACCACGTAAATGGATACAACCGCAATCGCGCCGTAATCTTTATTTATCCCAACGAGGCCGAGGGTATAAAGATAGGTTGCCAGCGTGTCAATCCCAACCGAATTGCCCAATACCAAGGGAATGGAAAGTAATTCCAACCCGGAGACGAGTGTCAATAGTGCGCTGTAGATGATGGCCGGACGGAGGAGCGGGATCGTGACCTTCAGAATGGTGCGGAAGGGCGATGCGCCCCCGACGCGGGCCGCGCTTTCCAACTGCGGGTCCGACAAAGAGAGCGACGAGGAAGCATAAAGGAAGGAATAAGGAATGTAATACATTGTTGCCACGGTCACGATGCCCCAAAAACTGTAAAGGTGCCAGGTAGGTAACCTGAGAGCGCGCACCAGGATGGTGCCGAAACCCTGCGGGCCATACATTACCATCCAGGCGAAAGCCAATACCAGCGGCGAAACATAATAAGGGATGGTGATGAAATTGGAATACAAGTTGCGCAGCGGTACGTTTGTGCGGTTGATCAAGATAGCCAGGATAACGCCGATAATGACTGCAAACACTGTGGTCGCGATGGCAAACCCAATCGTGTACTTCAAAACATTCCAAAACTTGGCATCGCTCAGTACGTGAGTGTAGTTGGCAAAGGTGAGGATGCGCTCTTTCTCGTAAAGCGGTTTGGATAGAAAACTCTGGTAAATGATAGGCCAGGATGGGAAGATGACCAACACGACGGTGACGATCACTATGCTCCACTGGATGATCCGGTCCCAGGAGATCTTTGGCCGCGCGAGCGGGGGCGAGAATAGTTTGGTCTCGGTAGATGACATCGGGAGATACCTTCGCTTCCTGCTGGTTGATTTCGATTATTTATATGATTGACCCCTGACTCGGAAGATGGTGAAGGCTGGGCGGCTGGAATTCACCAAAACCACCCAGCCTTCAGATCGAGTCAGGAGATTGATCCTGAGTGATGCAAGTTGCCCGCTATGGACGACCGAGCGCGGCTTTCCATTTATCGAGGAAGGCTTGGCGGTTAGCGGCGCTGGCAATGTTCGGGTCGAAGTAGAAGTAGACGATGTGATCAGCGCCAACGGCGTCAATGATCTTCTGCAGGTGGTACTGGGCCTTGTCTGCGATGTCAGGGCGATAAGGAGTCAGGCCGCCCTCGGACCAGGCCAACTGACCTTCGGAGGATAGGATGAATTCCATCATCAAGCGGGCGGAAGCCGGGCTGGCGGCCTTCTTGGTCAGGCCCATGCCGCGCACGAGCACAACTTGGCCACCCTTGTCATAGGTCCAACCCATGACTGGCTCGGCATCCGGGTATTTGGGGAAGACGGAGATACCGGAGACGAAGTAGCCTACGACGGCTTCACCTGAGAGGACAGCATTCACCATATTTCCTGCGGAGGTCTGCATGCTGGGATGGGCCTTGCCGATAGTTTCGAGTTGCTTCCAGCCGGCATCACCATTCTTGTTCGCCCAGAACCAGTTTATGGCGTAACCG
>JAKANW010000123.1 GCA_021823555.1 Chloroflexota bacterium | reverse complement strand
AATGTATCCGTTTCCGCGCCGCGGATGATGAGGGTGGGTACCTTGAGTTTTGGCAATCCGCGCCACAGTTCCATATCGCGCCATACGCCTGTATAGTAAATACGCGATTCCCATTCGGGGCTATAAGCCAGTTCGTAGCCGCCGTCTGCTTTGGGTCTGACCATGCCTGCGATAAACGCCCGCAAGTTATCATCATTAAAATATCGAAATATCTCACGCTTGCGATACCCACGGAAGATCATGTCCAGGTTGTCGAAGGTGCGGCGGCGTTTGAGCGCGCCGCTGATCAGGGGATGGATGCGATGCCCAAACCCAAGCCATCGCGCTAGGTTCCAGGTCATGATAAAGTACGGCGGGAAGAGCACGGGGTCAAGTAGGATTAGCGCACGGAACCGTTCAGGCTGCCTCAGCGCCGCGCGTAGCGTGACAATCGCGCCGATGGAATGTCCCACGCCGATCACTGAACCCGTTTTTTGTTCATCTAAAAATTTCAGCAGATCGCCTGAAAGTGAATTCCAATCCTGGATTTCTTCTGGTTTTGAGTCCGGCCAAAGCGGGCGCAGCAGCATCCCAAAGACGCGATACTGGGATTTCAGCCTGTCCAATAACGGATTGTAGCAAGCGGGTGGGTAGCCGTTGGCGTGCAGAAAGTGAAGTGGTGCGCCAGAGCCACCGTGTTCGATGTAGGGAATGTTCATTTGACGGAAATTCGCGTCAATTCGCGGATTAATATTGGCCGTAGTTAATAGGCGCACTCATCCTTGCTTTGATTGCCAAGCGTTGGTGGGTTTCTGCGCCGAGCTTTTCCCAATATTCATTTCGATCCTTGACGCCGTACACCCATTCGTCCAGCCAGGAGGAAACCGATTCGACCGATTCGCTGATCTTATCCCATTGCAGGTAAAACTCATTATCGCGGTCGTAATATCCCTGTGCATAAGATGGGTGGCAGGAATAGGGCGTGTGGCAGACGGTATCCACAATGATGCCGGGGATCATGGTGCGGTTCGGGTCGGCGCGGATAACCGATTCATCCACGATCTCTTCGGCGGTCAGGATGACTTTCTTCGCAGCGAAGGCAGCTTCCTTCTGCTCACCGATGATACCCCACAGATGCGCGTTGCCCTGCGCGTCGGCGCGTTGCACATGGATGATGGCGATATCCGGGTTGAGGGCCGGGACGACGATCACATCCTTGCCGCCGTATGGGTCAGGGATGCGTTTGATGAGCGGATTAACACCCTCCAGGTCGGTCGCGCCGGTCTGGTTCATGGGCAGGAAGGGCAGCCCGGCTGCGCCCGCTTGCAGGCGGGTGATCATCCCGAAGTGTGAATACTCCTCCCATTCGAGTTTGCCTTTTTCGATGGCGCTGCGCACGATGCGTAAAGAACCAACGCCCGGATTGCCCATGTAGGAGAAGATCACCTTGCGGGCGCAGCCCGCGGCAACCATCTGGTCGTAGATCAAATCTGGGGTGGCGCGCGCCAGCACCAGGTCCCGTTTTTTGAGGCGGATGATTTCATGTCCGGCAGCGAAAGGGATCAGGTGGGTGAATCCGGCCGCGTAGACGGTATCCCCGTCGTTCACATATTTGGAAATGGCCTCGGTGAGGGAAATCAGTTTGGACATAGCTATTTCTTTTCCTTGTCTTTCTTCTCTTCTTTCTTCCTGGCGCTCTCGCGCATATTTCTAAAGAGGGAGAACCGCCCAGAGGAGGGAGGCGGCGGTTTGCGGCGATGCAACAGCCAGCCAAGACCGATCCCCAACAAGGCGAGGAAAAAATAATCAAATTCGGGTTGGTGGGCCATGTCGGAGGCAATGAACAGGATCATCAGGCCAACTCCTATGACTGAGAAGAACGTTCCGACGCGCACCCAAAGATCATCTTCCATGTCTCAATTGTACCCGCATCCTGGAGGGGCAAGAAAAGCCCCTTCCCCGAAACCGAGGAAGGGGCTTGGACATTACAGGGGTTATTTGATGAGCGTGCGGATCTGCTCGTGCATGTAGAGCGGCAGGTAATAGAGACCGCCTCCGTTCTTGCCGGAGGAGCCGGAGCCTTTCCAGCCGCCGAAGGGTTGGAAGCCCGGCCACGCGCCGGTAGTGGCGCCTTGTGGACGGTTGGCATAGGTGACGCCCGCTTCGATCTTGTCGAAGAACCAGTCGGTCTCTTCAAGCGAGCCGTAGAAGCCAGCGGTCAGGCCGTAGTTGACGTTGTTGGCGATGATCATGGCCTCGTCGAGGTTCTTGACCTTGCCGATGGTGGTGATGGGCAGGAACATTTCATATTGCCACAGGCGATGTTCGAAGGGCAGGTCGGTGACGAAGGTCGCTTCGCAGAAGTAACCCTTGGCAAAGTCGCCATCCACGCGGACCTTGCCGCCGGTAAGGAACTTACCGCCGCCCTGCGAGAGTTCTTCGCAGAAGTTCTTGAAGTCGTTGTAGGAGCTTTTGTTGATGACCGGGCCGAGATAGGCGGCGCGCTCGGTCGGGTCGCCCATAACGAGTTTATCCGTGGCATCCTTCAGGCGGGTGACAAGTTCATCGTATACCGGCTCTTCCACGATGACGCGCGAGGCCGCTGAGCATTTCTGCCCTTGTAGGCCAAAGGCCGAGCGGACGATGCCGACGGTGGCGCGTTCGAGATCAGCGTTCTTCGAGACGATGACCGGGTTCTTGCCGCCCAACTCGAGGATCACCGGGCGAACGTACCTGCCCTTGGCGAAATCCTGGAACATCTTCATGCCTACATCAAAAGAACCGGTAAAGGTCACGCCATCCACTTCGGGGCTGTCCACCAGGGCTTGTCCAAGCGTGGAGCCGGGGCCGGTCACAAAATTCAGCACACCCTCGGGCAGCCCGGCATCGCGCAGGCATTCGACCAGCAGGCGCACGATCCAGGCGGTATCGGTGGCGGGTTTGATGACGACGGCATTGCCGGTCACGAGTGCTGCCCCGGTGGGGCCGCCCGTCAGCGCAAAGGGGAAGTTGAAGGGAGAGACGACCAGCCACACGCCATACGGGCGCAGGACCGACACGTTGCGGGCCTCATAACCTACCAATGGATCCTTGCCCATTTCCTTGATGAAGCCATCGTTCTGCTCCATCTGGTAGCAGGAATAATAAATAAGGTCGGCTGTCTCCTGCACGTCGCCCAGCGACTCCATGCGGTTCTTGCCGACCTCAAGGGCCATGGCTGCGCCCAGATCGAAAATGCGTTCCTCGATGAGAGAGGCCGCCTTGCGCCTGATCTTGACGCGCTCCTGCCAGGGGGTATGAGCCCAACCGGGAGCGGCCTTGCGGGCTGCAGCCAGCGCCTCCTGGGCGTGTTTGGCGTTGCCTTTCTGCATCTTCGCCAGCACCCAGCCGGTGTTTACTGGTGAGTGATCGTCAAATTTCTCGTCGGCGAACACATCCTTGTTATTGATGATCATGCCGTATTCTTTACCCAGGTTCTTTTTGAGTTTGGCGACTGCATCGTCAAAACCCTTGTGGAGTTCCTCGGGGGGATTGAACATAGTGGCATAGGTCAGTTTGAAATCAGCCATTCCGTGCCTCCTTAGAGATAGTCAGAGTAGTGCAATTGACGAAGATAAGTATAGCGCAGGCCTTCACAATCGTCAAAGCAGAGCATCCGTGTTTTGGCGTGACGATTATCATTGTAAAACAAGCCCTGAAAATTGCCATAATCCTTGACATCCCTCCTATAAAACCAGATAATAGAGCCATGTCTGTGATTTCCCTGATGACCGATTTCGGTCCCAAAGATGGTAATGTAGGTGTGATGAAAGGCGTGATCTGGGGGATTGCGCCTGATGCCCGGATTTCAGATTTGAGCCATGTTGTCCAGCCGCAGAATGTACGCGAGGCGGCCTATATCCTGGTGCGTTCTGCACCCTATTTTCCAAAGGGGACTGTCCATGTGGTAGTCGTGGACCCTGGCGTAGGCACGCAGCGCCGACCGATGGCCGCCCGCATTGGCGATTGGTTCTTTGTCGGCCCGGATAACGGGATCGTGACCATGCTGCTGGAGCGGGCCGAGAAAAATAACTGGCCGCGCGAATTCATTCACTTGAACAAGCCCGAATACTGGTTGCCGGTCATCAGTCACGTTTTCCATGGACGCGACATTTTTGCCCCGGTGGCGGCGCATTTGGCGCGCGGCGTCCCGCTGGCCGAATTGGGCGCGTCGCTGGAGAATCCCGCGCGGCTCAACCTGCCGAAGCCGGAGAAGACCCAGACCGGCTGGCGTGGCGAAGTGATCGAGATTGATCATTTCGGGAACGCAGCCTCCAATATCCGTGTGGAAGACCTCGGTTCAGCGTACGAGCAGAAAGAGCGCATCCGTATTCGAGTCAAGGGGGTGGAGATCAAAGGCATGGTGAGCACTTTCGGCGAACGGCCGGCCGGTGAACTGGCGGCCTTATTGAGCAGCACAGGCGAATTGATCGTCTCGGTTGTAAATGGGAACGCAGCAATCCGTCTCGGTGTTAAAACAGGCGATCTCATTGAAGCGGACATCCATGAATAGTAACCTGCCTATCAGTGTCGAAAATCTATCCTTTCGTTATCGCGACCGGGAAGACGTGGCCATTCACGATATTTCTTTTGAAGCCGAACCCGGTGAGATTCTCCTGATCGCGGGCGCCAGTGGTTGCGGCAAGACCACTTTGATCCGCTGTATCAATGGACTGATCCCGCGTTCGTACAAAGGGGAAATGTCGGGGCGGGTGCTGGCCTTTGGGGAGGAGACCAAGACCTGGCCGCTCTCGCGTATTTCGCAAAAAATTGGCACGGTGTTACAGGACCCTGAGCGCCAGATCCTCGGCACCAAAGTCCTGAATGAAGTCGCGTTTGGTCTGGAAAATCTTGGCTTGCCGCGTGAAGAGATTATCCGGCGCTCGGACGAAGCGCTGCAATTCCTCAAAATCCCTCACCTGCGCGACCGTGAAACCTTTAACCTTTCAGGCGGCGAAAAGCAGAAAGTAGCCCTGGCCGGTGTGTTGGCCATGCGCCCATCCATTTTGCTTTTGGATGAGCCGCTTGCCAGCCTTGATCCTGCCAGTGCACAGGATACCCTCGACACCGTCCGCCAGTTGGCGGATAAGGGAATGACCGTGTTAATGGTGGAGCATCGCGTCGAGGATGTACTGCGCATCCAGCCGGACCGGGTCATGTTCCTGTCCGAGGGGCATATCCGTTACCTGGGGCCGGTCGAGGGGTTGTATAAACAGGTGAAGTACAACGAAGTGAAATTGCCTGCAGAACAGATCATGGAGTTTGCCAAGTGGGCGCCAGCTCCGGCGGCGTTGAAGATCCTGCCCAGCGCGGGGACAACCGTCGGCGCGGAAAAAGAGGCGCTGGTCAGGTTCGAGGATGTCGCCTTTGGATATGAAGCGGAAACCGAAGTCCTGCATGGCATTAATTTGGAAATCAAGCGCGGGGATGTGATCGCCGTCCTGGGTGCAAATGGTGCAGGCAAGACCACCTTCGTCAAACACGCCATCGGCCTGCTCAAACCCAAATCGGGGCGTGTCCTGGTAGAAGGACGCGATACCCGTGAGGCCAGCGTGGCGCAGATTGCCAGCACGCTGGGATATGTTTTCCAGAGTCCGAGCCACATGTTGTTTGCGCCAACGGTATATGAAGAGCTGGCTTTTGGCCCAACCAACATGAAACACCCAAAGGCACAGATCGAGAAGGAGGTGCAAGAGGCATTACGGATCGTGAACCTTGAAGATAAAGAGCAAGACCCTCCCCTGGCCCTTTCATTCGGCCAGCAGAAGCGTGTCAGCATTGCAGCCATCCTGGCCATGCGCTCCCGCATCCTGATTATGGACGAGCCTACTGCCGGGCAGGATTATCAGAATTACATGAACTTCATGGATTCGATCCTGCAAATGCCTGGCTTTGAAGCCATCCTGTTTATTACCCATGATGTGGACCTGGCAGTGATTTATGCCAACCGCGTTCTAATGATCGCCGACGGCCGCCTAGTGGCAGACGGCGCGCCCCAGGATGTGTTGAGCGACTTCGACCGACTCAGAACCAACCGCCTCATCCCGACCTCTCTGCTGGATCTCAATGTAAAGCGGCTCCCTGAAACGAACCGTTTCCTGCGGGCTGAAGCCCTGGCGCATCTATAAAATCTATCAGACTCAAAAGGAGAGTGCAAATGGATAAGAAATTTTTGAACGTCCTGCTTTCGTTGGCAGCCGTCCTGGCGATCTTCGCGATTGCCATGTTCCTGCTGTCCAGAACCATCGGGGCATTCAACTTCGAAGTGGATCAGGCTACGGTGGGCCTGCGTTTCCTCTTCGTGGTTCTTGGCATCCTGATCGCCTTTGCCGTCTACTACTTCAGCAAGGAGAACAAAGCCTGGGAGGTAGGCACCCGTGAGGTGGTGTGGATGGCCATCGGCGCGGCGCTGTACGCCGTTTTCTCCTGGTTGTTCAATGGCACTGTCTTCGTTGTTCCTTCGTTGAGCCAGGTGGCCCTGCGCCCGGCCATTGCCATCCCAATGTTCTTCGGCTACGCCTTTGGCCCGGTGGTTGGCTTCTTCACCGGCGCAGTCGGGAACATGTTCGGCGATGCGTTGACCGGTTTTGGTCTCTCCCCGCAATGGAGCATCGGCAACGGCCTGGTTGGTTTTGTGGCCGGCCTGTGGATGCTGTTCTCCGATAAGAAGAAGAGTATGGACACTGTGATGTGGGTGAGCGGCGTGCTGGCTGTCCTGACGGCAGTGCTGTTCTTCCTGAACCGCACGCAGCCTAACATGATGTTCTACGATGCTGCCAATAACATCTTTGGCGATGCCCAGATCTCGCCCTTTGCAGGCATCTCCATCCTGGTTGGCTTTGTGCTGGTGTTGGTGGTGCGCTTTGCCTTCGGCAAAAATGAAGACCTGGCCACGGCAGTGATGTGGGGCATGCTTGGCAACATCGTTGGCATTCTCTTCGCTGCGCTATCGGACATCTGGATCAACGGTTTCTCGCTGACTGCTGCGGTCGTCGGTGAGTTCCTCCCGGCTGCTGGTCCGAACCTGATCTTTGCCGCCATCCTCGTCCCGCTGTTGGTGGTTGCCTACGCGGCTGTCCAAAGACAGTCTGGGCGCTAGTTTCAGTGATCAGTGGTCAGTGATCAGTCCATCTGGTCACTGACCACGCACTGATCACTGTTGACTGCTCACTGAAAACCTATGTTAGTAGCCTGGCGATACCGCCCCCGCAAATCCTTCATCCAAGCCTTTGATCCGCGCGCCTGGTTGATCTTTTACGGCTGTTTCCTGTTTTCCACGCTGGCCTTTTGGGACGTACGTTTTCTCCTGCCGTTCTTCTTGATTTCCCTGTTCGTGTTGCTCACTTCAGGCGTCACGTGGAAGGAAATACGCCGCGCCTTCCTCTTCATTGTCGGTTTTGTATTTTTCTTTGCTTTATTGACGTTCCTGACCGGGCGCGGTGGGGAGGAGCTGTACAAACAAGAGCATTTGATCCGCCAAATCAAAGCTTCATTTTCCATCTTCGGCTGGACGCCCACACTGAATATCACAGTCGAGCGCGCCTTCTTTGCCGTGAGCCAGTTCGTACGTGTGGCCAGTATTGCCATCATGACCATCCTGATCCCGTACTCGCTCAACCCGGCCTTGTATGGGATCACCTTCAAGGGACTTCGCCTGCCTGACAAAATCGCCTACGCCATGG